>DATHIE010000147.1:0-9444 GCA_035316905.1 Chryseolinea sp.
GGGTATGCTGTTGTACTCCAGTACTTCATACCCTCAGCGAATTTTGTCTCCTGAACGACTTTGTAGATCTGCTCCGCTTTCTGGTGATAACGATCGAAACTCAACTCATAACGAACGAAGATGCTGATAACCAGGCAACACGTTATTCCAATAGAAAGCCCCAGGATGTTGACAGTGGAAAATATTTTTTGGCGGCCGAGATTGCGCCATGCAAGGATGAAGTTGTTTCGAATCACGATTTTAAGTGTTTGTTATTTGCGTTCATCTTTTTTAATCCGTCATCCTGAGCTGTGGTCTGTGAAATCGGTATCGTTTTGACCTCACTTTCTAATCGCGCTACTCCAAGAATCTACCCAACTGCGAAGGATCTCCTTGACGAATAAGCAATCACACTAATTGGATCACTCTTTACTGATGGAGATCCTTCGCAGTGTGCATTCATGGAGTCGCCTTCTATTATTCATAGAGACAACAATCCGTTATATAGCATCCTAACCACAGCTCAGGATGACGGTTGCTGAAGGGGCGTCACCTGCGCGAGCGGACGACCACATCATTACCCTTACACCCTTATGCCCATATACCATATACCTTATACCCTATACCCTATACCTCAATCTCCAGCTACTCGTTTCTCAAAGATTCCACAGGATTAGCCAACGCCGCTTTAATCGCCTGAAAGCTGACGGTAAACAAGGCTATGACTAGTGATACAATACCAGCTATAGCGAAGACCTGCCATCCTATGTCTATATGAAAGGCAAAACTTTGCAGCCAATTACTAATAAGAAAGTGTGCGAGTGGTGAAGCAATGGCGAGCGCGATCAAAACCATTATAAGAAAGTCCTTCGACAACATAACTACAATTCTGTCTACTGAAGCTCCCAACACTTTTCGGATTCCTATTTCCTTCGTGCGTTGCTGAGCGGACAAGGTCGACAGCCCCCATAGTCCAAGGCAGGATATCAGCATCGCTAATCCCGCGAAGATCTTAAATAGTTGATAGAGCCTTTCTTCGGCTTTATAGAACGTGTCAATTTGTGCGTCGAGGAATTGAAACTCAAAGACGCCTTCCGGGTGCGCTTTTTTCCAAGCCTTTTCGATGGCAGCAATTGTCTCTGGAATATTGCTTCCTGCTTCGATCTTAATACCGGCCTGATCATATAAGCCCGGAAGTGATGTGATAGTAGCGGGGGTGATGTGATCGTGCAGTGATCCAGTATTGAAATCAGCAACCACACCGACGATTTGCACATTGCCACTGTTCATTCCAAACCAGAATGGTTTTTCAATAGCGTCTTCGTTGGATTTAAAACCCAGTTCACGCACAAGCTGCTCGTTAACCACCGCCATGGATATTTGCTTGTCTTCGGGAAGAGTCCTTGATACAGCTGTAGTGTCCGATGCTTTGAGGAAGCGACCTGCCAAAAGCTTAAGTCCGTACATTTTGCAATAGTTATCGTCTGCGAGGATCAGCGTTGTGTGTTTTCGGTTTGGATCGTCTCTATTGGTTGAACTCATGTTGGTTCCCCAATGACCTTTGCTGCTGCTGGGCGTTGAGGTTGAAAATGCCACGTCCTTGATCTGAGGAAGTGACTCAAGTCCGGCTGAAAATACATTATTCTTTTTACTGTTGACAGTAACATTTATGATGTTATCCTTGTCGAATCCAAGACTTGCACTTCTTAGAAAATTGACTTGTTGCGAGATCAACGTGACGGCTATGAGCAGGCTTGCTGAGATCGTGAACTGTAGAACGACGAGTGTCCGGCGAAGCCAGTAGGAGCCCTGATCGCCCGCCAACGTTGAACCGGCTTTCAACGTCTTCACCGGATTGAACCTGGCAATAATCCATGCGGGATATAATCCTGCCATCAGTCCGATAAGAAACACTGCTCCCAAAAGTGAGATCATGAACCCCGGCGACTCCAACAGGTTGAATTTTATTCCTTTTTCCAGCAATGTATTCATGAACGGTAACGACATTTGAGCAATCGCGACCGACAGTACTCCGGAAATAAAGGTTAGTATCCACGCTTCGCGAAGGAATTGGGCTATGAGATGAAGTTTGCCGGCTCCGACGGATTTCCGCACCCCGACTTCTTTCGCGCGGGTCAATGCCTGTGCCGTAGAGAGGTTCACAAAGTTTATGCAGGCCAGAGCAAGAACAGCAAATCCAATAATGGCGAAAAACCAAAGCCATGAAGTATTGACCGCTTTGATCCAATGGCCACCGCCCTCATACTGAGCGTTGAAATGAATATTTCGAAGTGGCTGAATGTCAAACTCACTTTTATAGAATTTGGGGATGTTGGGATCGGAGTTGATATTCTTTTCAGCCAAGGCTTGCAATTGAGCTTCAAGATCTTTTTTATCGTAGCCATTCGGTAAAACCACATACGTTGTGGTGCCGCTTACATTCGTCCACGCGTATAGTTCGTGACCCAAAAATTTTTCATCTGCAACATATGACAACAACATTGATGCTGGTAAATGAGTATTCGATGGAAAGTCCCTGATCAGTCCGGCTACTGTGATGTGGAATTTTTTATAGGTGAATGTCTTTCCAATGGGATCTTCGTCACCATAAAACTTCTTTGCGGTAGTTTCTGTCAGTAGAGCCTGGTATGGCTTCCGCAGTGCTTCATTGGCGTTGCCTTTGATCACCTCAATATTAAAAACGTCTGGGAACGATGGATCTACGACAAGCAAATGTTCCTGCTTAAGAATCTTTTGAGGAGTGACCTCGATCGTTTCATCCCAAAGGGGATGCGCCTGGACGACCGCTTCCAGACCAGCGACCTCATTTCGCAAAGCATCGGCCAGCGGCATTGGAGTGGAATAATGAAAACTTTTGTTCCCTGATTCTATCCATATCGAGTTGATGCGGTAAGTTCGGTCGGCTAAGTTATGATAGGTATCAAAGCTGAGCTCATATCGCAGAAATAACCCGATTAGCAAGCAGACACTCATTCCAAGTGTTAATCCAACGATATGAAGAAATGTATTTAGTCTCTGTCGTACCAGATGACGCAAGGCGAGACGTAGGTTGTTCAAAAACATATTGATTCTAATTTGTTATTCTTCTTTTAAACTTTTCACTGGGTTAGCTGTAGCTGCTTTTAGCGATCTGAGGCATATCGTCCCGAAGGCAATAGCCAATGTAGCTGCGCCTGCTGCGGCGAACACCTTCCAGTCAATGTCAATCCGGTAGGCAAAACCATCCAGCCAATTATCGCCTGCATAATAGGCAACGGGCGAGGCCAACAAGAGGGCAATAAGTACCAGCTTAATAAAATCCTTACTGATCAGGCCGATGATCCCCATGACACTTGACCCAAGGATCTTCCGGATTCCAATTTCTTTGGTTTTACTTTCTGCCAGGACTGTAACCAATCCAAATAAACCGAGACATGCAATCACGATCGCCAGTGCCGTAAAAGAAGAGAACAGAACTTTAAACTTTCTCTCTGCCACATGTAGTCTTTGCATATGTTCATCCTGGAAGGCGTATTCAAATGGTTTGTCGGGATTGTGCTTACGCCATGCTTTTTCTATTTCTGCTATTGTTTCCTGAATGTTTCCCTGCTGGATCTTAAGGAAAAAAGTACTGCCGTTGTCGTATTCGAGAATAAAGGCAAAAGGTTTGATCTCTTCGTGGAATGAGCTGAAGTGAAAATCCCTGACCACACCAACGATCGTTACATCATGGGTATTTCCTTGCTGATCATCTCTTTTTAATTGTTGTCCGATAACGGGTTCCTTTAGCCCAAGCTGTGCCACAGCTGTTTCATTAATAATAATTGCTGACGAATCGGATGGAAATTCAACAGAGAAGTTTCGTCCGTCTACTACATCTACATTCAACGTAGGAATGAAATCATAGTCAGCAAGAATGAAGTTCAACGCAATATGATTACGCTCAAGCTTGTCGGCCACACCAGTCATAGCGTTCCTGAACCCGATGATTCCGCTTGCTCGAGCAACACCCTTAACAGAAGGTACCTTCCTGAACTCCTCGGCAATCGCCTGAGGGTTGCCAGCGCCAATCACGTTGGGCACGAGCACAATATTTTCGTGGTCAAATCCGATGTCTTTGTTGCTGATAAACCCGAGTTGACGTTGGATGATAAGGAATCCGACGATCAGCAACGATGACATCGTAAATTGAAAAACTACCAGTCCCTGGCGAAGACGGATGCCGGATGCGGATCCGAAAAAACTTCCGCGCAATACCTTGATTGGTTGAAAGGAAGAAAGATAAATCGCGGGGTAGATTCCAGCCAACAATCCGATGATGAGTATGCAAAGGGGCAGAACGGTGCGGACAAAATGACTTTCAGAAAAGAGCGTTGACAGGTCGCCACCAACGAGCTGATTTCCCAGTGGGAGCACGAGCGTCGTTATGATGACCGAAATGATTGATGAGATCACGACGATGAAAAGGGACTCGAACAGAAATTGACGCACTAATGAGTGCTTAGCTGCTCCAGTGACCTTTCGTATTCCCACTTCCTTTGCACGTTTCCCTGACTGTGCGGTCACCAGATTAACGAAGTTGATAGATGCGATGACCAGCACAAATATCCCGATGGCCGAAATGATACGCACGTTGTCAAGATTTCCGTTTTCGCCAAGCTCCCACTTTAGGCTTGATTTGAGATGGATGTCGGTCAGCTGTTGCGTGTAAAACCGGTTTTGGTTGTCAGGTTTATGTTTTCTGAAAAGATCGATCACCTTTTTTTCGAAAGCCTGAATTTCTGCCGACTGCTTCAACCTGACATACGTGTAAAAACTATACCATCCCCAGTCTTTGTCCGGGTCTCTGCCGCTTTCAAAAGGAATAAGCATGTCAAACGTAAAATGCGAATTGTGCGGCACGTCTTTCAACACCGCCGAAACAAGAAATGGTGTCTTATTGTTGATGTTTGTATTAAGAATCTTGCCAACGGGATTTTCGTTGCCAAAATATTTTTTTGCCGTTGATTCAGTTAGAATGATCGAGTGAATGCCGTTGAATGGATTCTCTTTGCTGCCGTGAATGAATTCGAAATCAAAAACATTGAAGAAGGTGCTATCGATCCGTAGCAAATTCAACTCGTAAAATCTTTTTTCGCCGTACTCCACAAGGTTCCTTCTGCCCCAGTTAGGGAAAAACCTTGTCACATGCTCGGCCTCAGGCAGTTCTTCGCGAATTGCACGTGCAAGTGCCGGGGGAGTTGTTGCATCCGGTATACTTGAACCATCTTCATTTACAAAATCCTTTACCACGCGGACGATGTTTTCCGGATTGTGATGGAATCTGTCGTAGCTTAATTCATTCTCAACATATACCATTATTATGGTAAAGCACGAAATCCCAAGTGCAAGACCGGCAATATTGATCAGCGAAAAGGTCTTCCCCTTGATAAGGCTACGAATTACTATTTTAAAATAACTTTTCAGCATGATTTAGATGTCAAACATTAATTTTTATTTTCCATACTTACTACTTACTACTTACTACTTACTACTTACTACTTACTACTTACTACTTACTACTTACTACTTACCACTTACCACTTACCACTTACCACTTACCACTTACTATTAACTACTCACTCATTCCTCAGCGACTTCACGGGGTTTGCCATCGCTGCCTTGATGGACTGGAAACAAACCGTGATCAGAGCAATACCCACTGCTGTAAGTCCGGAAACGACAAACATCCACGCCTTCAGGTCAACGTGGTAAGCAAAATTCGCCAGCCATTCTCTCATGGCGTACCATGCAACAGGTATCGATACTCCAACGGCTACGAATACGAGTTTCAAGAATTCTTTCGACAACAGGCCGGTTACTCCCATCACGCTGGCGCCAAGGACTTTTCTGACGCCGATCTCTTTTGTTCGTTGTTGTGAGGTGTAAGCAGATAATCCAAATAGACCAAGACAGGCAATCAATATCGCAATGAACGTGAAGATCGAAAACAGCTTCTGAAACTTCAATTCGCTGGCATAAAGTTTTGCTACTTGTTCATCCTGGAAGGTGAACTCAAAGGGGCGGTCAGGCACAAGCGTGGACCATAGTTCACGTATCTTTTCAATTGACTCCGTAGTTTTTTCTTTGTCGATCTTCACAAAAAGCTTGTTGATACCTGCTTCGACCAGGAAGAATCCAAACGGTTTGATGGGCTCGTGGAAAGACGTAAAGTGAAAATCTTCAATCGTCCCGATGACCGTATAAACTGTGTCGAAAACATTTATGCGACTGCCAATAACGTCACCTTTTATTCCTAGTTGTTTTACGGCGGTTTCATTGAGAATTATTGCTGAACTGTCAGCTTGCGTGTCACGTGAGAAATTTCTGCCGTCCTTAAAGGCCACGTCCATTACGTCCAGGAAATCGTAATCGGTGACGAGGAGATTCAGGAGCAATCCATTTTCCTGACCCTTCGCCTGTGCGCCCGTTGTCCAGTTTTGTCCCCCGATCACTCCGTTTGCACCGCCTGCATTCATAACTCCCGTTGATTTTTTTATTTCGGTGATCAGGCTTGTACGGTTTTTCAATTCACCGGCATTGTGTATCAGCATGATATTCTCCTTCGAAAACCCAAGCTTTTTGTTTTGCACAAAATCAATCTGACTTGAAATGACGATGGTTCCAATGATCAGGACCGTGGAGATAATAAACTGGAAAGTGACAAGACCTTTTCTCAAGAATGAACCTCCACCGAAAATGGACGTCCCTTTAAGGGCATGAACTGGCTGAAAAGAAGAAAGGTAAAATGCGGGATATAGTCCGGCAATCAGGCCAGTCGTTACCCCAACTCCCAGCACCATCCACAAGACGTCCTTGCCTGCGGGAGTGAAGAAGCTCAACGTCGCACTGAATAAGCCTGAAATGCCCGGAAGGATAGATTCAACTATTGCAACCGAAACAATGGTTGAAACAGAGGCTATGATGACCGACTCACATAAAAATTGTACTATCAATGCGTTCCTTGTGCCTCCCGAGACTTTTCTGACTCCAACTTCTTTGGCTCGCCGCGCTGACTGTGCAGTGACAAGATTGATGTAGTTGATTGCAGCAAGCAGAATTGTAGCAATCGCAATAATTGAGAGTATACGTAAATAAGAATAATCGCCATTTGTCGATAACTCCCACTTTAGGTTCGATTTCAGGTGAATGTCAGTAAGCGCTTGCACGTAACACTCGGTTTTTTGGTCAGGATTATGCTTTTTGAAAAGCGGTTGAATTTTGTTCTTAAATGCGTCTGCATCTGCTTCGGGATGCAAGCGCACATAGGTATAGAAGTTATAAAAACCCCAGTCGCTATCCAGCTGCCGGTTCTGGAAGGAGCGAATAGAGACAAGAAAATCAAAGGTAAAATGTGAATTTTCCGGAACGTCTGTGACAATGCCGCTTACGAAGTAATCAGTGCCATTCTGACCAATATCTATTTTTAACGGTTTGCCTATCGGGTCCTCGTTTTTAAAGATACGCCTGGCCGTGGATTCCGTGAGGATTATAAAGTTTGGATTTGATGTTGCCGTTTTTTTATCGCCTTTAACAAACGGGAAAGTAAAGACGTCGAAAAAGCTACTGTCAATTCGTACAACACCTTCTTCATAAGTGCGTTTATCCTGGTGTTGAATCAGATATTTCCTCCCCCAATTCGGAAAGATGCGGGTAGAATATGCTACTTCAGGTATTTCTTTCTGAATGGCAGGCCCGAAAGCTGGCGGCGTAGTCGCATCGGGAAGGCGGCTTCCGTCATCATCGATGAAGTCCTTTACGACGCGAAATACTTGTTGCGGGTCGGTGTGAAAACGATCGTAGCTCAACTCATTGTACACAAACAATGAGATGATGGCAAAGCAGATCATACCAACCGACAAACTCGTAATCTTGATAAGCGAAGCCGACTTGTTTCGCAGGAGGTTACGAAAGGCAACATTCAAATAGTTTCTTAGCATATACTAAATTTTGACGACCCATCATTTATTCATTTTTCATCATTACCAATTAGCCATTAACCATTAACCATTGTTCATTCGTTCCTGAGGGAATTCACAGGATTTGCGATTGCAGCCTTCAAAGATTGGAAGCTTACAGTGAAGAGCGCGATCGCTATGGCTATAATACCCGCCAGGGCAAATATCCACCACGTTAGGTCGGTACGGTAGGCGAAACTATCGAGCCATTTTGTCGAAGCAAACCATGAAATGGGAAGGGCGATCACAATAGCGATACCCACAAGACTTAGGAAATCTTTTGAAAGCAATGTAATGATTCCGATCACGTCGGCGCCGAGCACCTTTCTTACGCCTATCTCCTTTGTCCTTTGTTCCGCCATAAAAGCAGCAAGGCCGAACAATCCGAGGCACGCAATAAAGATGGCCAGTGAGGCCAGAAAACCTATAATAGATTGTGTCTGTTGCTCCGCGCGATAAAGTTTTTCAAAGTCGGCATCAAGGAAACTGTAGTCGAAGGGACTGTCGAGGTCCATGGTATTCCATCTTTCCTCCAATTGGTCGATCGTTTCAGGAATATTTTCGCCTTTCACCTTCAGTGTAATGAAGTTGAACCAGTTCGTCTGGATATGAATGATGAGCGGTTGGATGTTTTCATGCAGAGAGTAGAAGTTGAAATCCTTAACGACTCCGATCACTTTTCCTTTTTTACCTAATCCCCAGTCAATTTTTTTGCCGAGAGCCGTTTCGGGTGTAACCCAGTTGAAATGTTTTACGGCAGATTCGTTGACAATGAACGCTTCCGCTTCATCCGTTGAAATGTCCTTTGAAAAATTCCTTCCAGATAAGAGAACAATCTTGAACGTGGGAATAAAGTCAGGATCGACACTGATCACTGCCTCGGATGTAATCTCGTTGTCATTTGCACCTTCGGGCAATGTAGCTATGTTAGAGATTCCGTTGCTGTACGAAAAATTGGTTGCTGTGGCTGTAATGACTGCCGGTACCCTTGACATCTCTTCCTTGATCAGCTTATACTTTGGATTAACGTTGTCGCGCATTCTTAATTGGAGGATCTGTTCCTTTTCAAGCCCCAGATTTTTGTTTTGCATGAAATCCATTTGCCGAAAGATGATTATTGTCCCTGCAATAAGAATGATCGACATCGTAAATTGAAAAACCACGAGCCCTTTTCTTATCGTACTGCTTCCACGTCCCTGGCGCACATAATTTTTCAATGTCCGGATGGGTGAGAATGAAGCCATAAGCACGGCCGGATAGCCACCTGCGAGAATGACAATTAGAAGGAAGGTAGCCAACGCACTGGATATTGCGCCGGGAGTAAGCAGGAAGCTTGTGTTCATATTCTTATTTGTGATCGTGTTAAACGCCGGCAATGCTGCGGTCACAATGGCCGAGCCGATTACAAAAGAAATGAATGTAACAAGAAACGATTCGCCCATTAATTGTTGAACTATTTGTTTGCGTT
>DATHIE010000148.1:0-5290 GCA_035316905.1 Chryseolinea sp.
TTTTGCAAATTGAATGAATACAAGTGAACTATTGCGCGATCCCGATAATTATCGGGACTGATTCCGGTTAGGCCGACCACCATTCAAAGACAGCACAGCTAAGCCGAATGAGATCCTTCCCACGACAGAACTCAACGCTATTAAGCAAACCCGTGCCTTATTCTTTACGAGTAAGACTTTATACAATGTGATGACGCTCAGGACGACATACCCATTGTAAGTCAGATACAAATGAAAATTCTATCTTTACAATGAACGAAGGATATAAAAAAAATTTAAATAAGTAAGAGATGAAGATTGCAGTGGTAGGTTCGGGTGCAATGGGGAATGGCATTGCCCATGTGTTCGCTCAACACGGATATATGGTTTCTCTTATCGACATTACTGAAGAAGCGTTAAAGAAAGCTTTAAACACGATCGACAAGAACCTCAGCAGACAGGTGGAAAAGGGCACGATTACCGGGGACATTAAGCTGAAAGCCATTCAAAATATTTCCGTTCTCACCAGTACAGAACAAGGTGTCAAAGACGCGGACCTTGTTGTAGAAGCTTCGACCGAAAACGTTGACCTGAAGCTTAAGATATTTCAAGAACTCGATAAATATTGCCCGGCCTCAAGTATACTGGCAACGAACACCTCCTCTATCTCAATCACCAAGATCGCGTCAGTAACAAAGAGGGCTGACAAAGTAATCGGGATGCATTTTATGAATCCTGTCCCTGTAATGAAGCTGGTTGAGGTGATCAGAGGATACAGCACAACCGACGAAGTCACCAGGACTGTGATGGATCTTTCCGTGAAGCTAGACAAAGTGCCTGTGGAAGTGAATGACTATCCTGGGTTTGTCGCAAACCGAATACTGATGCCTATGATCAATGAAGCGATCTATTCGTTGTATGAAGGCGTAGCTGGGGTGAATGAGATCGACACTGTCATGAAGTTAGGCATGGCACATCCTATGGGTCCGTTGCAGCTTGCCGACTTTATAGGGCTCGATGTGTGCCTTTCGATCCTTAATGTATTGTACGAAGGTTTTGGCAATGGGAAATATGCACCCTGTCCCCTGTTGGTAAACATGGTTCAAGCAGGCCACAAGGGTGTCAAGTCTGGTGCCGGGTTCTACAAATACTCTCCAGGAAGCAAAGACCTTATCGTAAGCGATCGGTTCAGGAAAAACTAGATTACTTCTTCAACAGGTCTCGTATCTCAGTGAGAAGCTTCACTTCCTCTGAAGGTCCTGGCGGTGGCGCAGGCACTTCCTTAGCCTTTGTGGCATTTATACCTTTAACGATAAGGAACAGCACAAACGCAACAATTATAAAATTAATCACAGCAGAAATGAACGTCCCATATTTTACTGTGCCAAAAAGCGTTAGTTCTTCAAGATGCTGCAAGTGAGCGGCATCCAGGGCGGGTTTGAGCATGAGCGGTGTGATGACATGATCAATCAGCGACCCTATAATCTTGTTAAATGCTGCGCCAATGATCACACCTATAGCGAGGTCGACGACATTTCCCCGCATTGCAAAGGCCTTAAATTCTTTCCACATACAATTTTAGATTAGGTTTTTAGAAAGTTACCCACTTGACCCAAAGCAAACAACAAGCGATAAGCCGAATAGTAATTTTTTTTGAACACTTCATTTGTCGTAAATTTTGAATTGAAAGCCTTTTGAAAATGATTCCTAAAAAGAGAGCAGTAAAGAAACGGCCCCAAAAGAAATCGAAATCAAAGACCGTTGTCAAGCCATTAAAAAATTCGCCGGAAAAAGCATCTGACCGTCAGCATCACATCGATATGGCGCTGGAGGCAGCACAGGTTGGCATTTGGGAGTGGTTTATCAAGACTGACAAGGTCAGGTGGTCGAAAATTGTATACCAGATATTCGGGGTTACCAAAAAAGACTTTAAAGTCGACATAACCAGTTACAGAACTCTGGTTCATCCCGACGACCAGGAGAACCTGGCGTTCGCCATTCAGCAGACGATGGCCAACAAGAAGATCTATTACGTCCAGCACAGGGCAATCTGGCCGGATGGAACAATTAAGTGGATTGAAGCATCCGGCAATGGTATCTGGAACAAACAAGGTGAGATGATCAAACTCACAGGCACGGCGCAGGATATAACGGAGCGAAAAAAGGCAGAGAATCATTTTCTTGAAAGCGAACAAAGCTACAAGACATTGTTCAACTCCGTAGAGGAAGCAATTTACATTCAGGATCGCGATGGCATTTTTATGGACGTCAACGATGGCGCCTGTAAAATGTATGGATATAACAGGAGTGAACTAATCGGACGAACACCTGCATTCCTTTCTGCCGAGGGGAAAAATGACTTTAATCTCGTTGGCGATAAAATTAAGATGGCTTTGAGTGGAACACCACAGACATTGGAGTTTTGGGCCAGGAGAAAGAATGGAGAGGAATTTTTGAAAGAAGTAAGAGTAACTAAAGGTTTCTATTTTGGAGAGGAGATCCTGATCTCGACAGCGAGAGATATCACAGAAAGAAAGAACATAGAAGAAGAACTCAGAGAGAGTGAACAAAGGTTCCGAACATTGCAACAGGCCTCGTTTGGAGGTATCGGAATACATGATAAAGGTAAGATCATGGACTGCAATCAGGGACTGAGCGATATCACCGGGTATAGTCGTGATGAACTGATCGGATCAGATGGCATGCGACTGGTAGCCCAGGAGTGGCGCGAACACGCGATGGAAAAGATCCTTTCGGGGGCGGAAAAACCGTATGACGTCGAAGGGGTCCGTAAAGATGGAAGTCGATACTCATTGGAAGTCCAGGCAAAAAATATACCCTACCAGGGTAAGATGATACGAGTAACGGAGTTTCGCGACATCACGGAACGCAAGATCAACGAGGCGAAGATCATGGAGCAAAACTCAAGGTTGCTTTCCGTTGCTGAGGATCTCAAAAGAAAGAACGAACAGCTTGAAGAATTTACGCAGATCGTTTCGCATAATCTTCGTTCACCGGTGGGCAACATCTTAACGTTGATCAACTTTTTTGAGACTTCCGAAAAAGCAGAAGAGAAGGCAGAATACCTTAGCTTGTTGAAAGAATCGGGGAACACAACACAACAAACGTTGAATGAGCTCAATGAAGTATTGAAAATAAAACAGAATAAAAAGATTCCACGACAGGAGCTTCACTTTGACCGGGTGCTTCAGCAGGTAAAGAGTATGCTCAGCGCTAAGATCACTGAAGTATCAGCTACAATTGAAAGTGACTTTTCACAAGCGCCGTCTATTCTGTACCCCAATATCTATCTAGAAAGCATTTTCCTGAATCTATTGAGTAACTCTTTAAAATATGTAGACTCGGACAGAAAACCGGAGATTGTGTTCAAGACATTTCAATCCAACTCAAACATCATTTTAGAGGCTCGAGACAATGGACTTGGAATAAACCTTGAGCGCTATGGTCATCAGGTGTTCAAACTCCATAAGACCTTCCACAAACACCCTGAAAGCAGGGGTATAGGATTATTCATGATAAAAAATCAAATTGAGGCCCTGGGTGGAGAGATTTCAATCGTCAGCCAGGTTGACAAGGGAACAACAATTTTTGTAAATTTCACTAAGTATAATTTCGATGCAGCCGAAGACTCCGATAATAGCGCTGGTGGATGATGACAAGGTCTTTCAGCTTACCACGTTGCGAACAATACAAGCGGCCAACCTTACTGATAGAATCCTTCAGTTCGAAAATGGCGAAGAAGCACTTAGTTTCCTTAGACTACACGCTACAGAATCAGACAACCTTCCTGACTATATATTTCTCGATATTAATATGCCATTCGTTGATGGCTGGATGTTCCTTGACGATTTTGCAACATTAAAGATGGGACTCAAGAAGGATATCTCTATTTATATGGTCAGTTCTTCTATTGACCCAAGGGACGTGAACAGGGCGAAAGGAAACAAGAACGTCAGCGAATATATAATCAAACCTGTTAGCCGGGAGAAGCTCATTCAACTTCTAAAGAGGGCTGCGGCATAGACGTTATTCGTTAATCGTTAACCGTTAATCCTGGGCAAGGGCGCGAGGTTGATTTGAAATCGCGGAAAAATAAGGGCGTAAATTTGAGATTCGATCCTGCCTGCGGGAATTACTTCACAAGGTTGAGTGGATTTTTCAATCCCGAAAAGCCTGTCAACTCTACCCCTGCACTACCGATAAACATCGCTGCATTTATCTTAACCGGGATTCGGTTCTTGTCATCCGAAAACCATGCAGTAACCGAATTCTCTCCGTCAAAGACTTTATTTTTCGGCATCACAGGTTTAAATATAACGGTTCTGATCTTGCCGGCTTTGACCCTTATTGTCTCCTTCCCGGCATATACAATCTTGAAATTATAGAACTCATCTTCAAAAAATCCTTTTACAGATATAGTGTCGCCAATCTTTGTTCTGGAAAGGTCCATGTTACGCAGCAACAAAAATCCTGCTACCATATCTCTGACCTGGGCAGGCGCATCGTAATACTGAGGCTCTTTCAGCTGACCTGTTTTCTTATCTAACGTCTTTACTTCGATCTTTTTATTCTTGTGATCGAAGTTGGTCCATTCGTCCTTTCGATAGTGGCCTTCCCGGATAAAGCGGTAAAATTGGTGGGGCACAAGGGCGACTGTATCGATATACGCACCCCACCGGTCGTCAACATCAGCCACCCAATCGACCACTCCCACAGTTTTCCCGTATACGTCGATTTTGAAACAATCTCGATTATTTATCCTGTAATATTTGGGGTGGATGTTGACACTTCCTTTGCCTACAGTGATCCATCCATAAGTCATCTTGAAATTTATGACCTCACCACGCGCAAAGCTTATGTTCTTTATAAGGGGATATATATCCTCGTCCTTCGCAATGAAGCCCGACAGAACTGCAAAAAGAAATAAACTAGACGCTATTCTCCGCATACTTTGCGTTCAAATTTACATAAACGTAATTATAACGTGTTATGGATGTATGAAATTCAAAGGATGTGCCAGATCTCGAAGGACGATAATCGCTACTCGTTAATCGTAGTGTGGGCTCGGGCAGGGGTGTGAATGACGCTGGCAACCTATTTTTAGACGATCACACCGAGACATTATTTTCCCGAAGCGCTTCATTTAGCGAAGTTTTTTTGTCCGTGCTTTCTTTGCGCTTACCGATTATTAATGCGCATGGCACATTAAAATTACCCGACGGAAACTTTTTTTCGAATGAGCCGGGAATTACGACCGAACGTTCAGGAACATAGCCCTGGTATTCCACGG
>DATHIE010000149.1:0-10051 GCA_035316905.1 Chryseolinea sp.
TTGAAGGTTGTTCGTTCATGCCGAAGAGCAACACGTTATTGATCTCCAGAACGCTTCTGACATCACCTCTGAGCTTAAAACCTGAAGTCCTTTGATCAACGTATTCAAATCCACCCTTGCCATCCCCTTTGAGGAGCACTCCATAGTTAGCATCGAATTTGCCCACTCTGATCTTCATATGGCTGTTATTACCACATAAAAGCAGATCCTTATTACCGTCGTTGTCGTAATCTACAATCGTAATCGTATTCACTGGCGCATATTGTGCCTGAACTGGAAGCGACATTGCCGTAAATTTCCCCGTCGAATCGCCGGAAAAAAAAGTGGTTTCCATGTGATTGACCCTCAAGTGGCCCGAACCATTTAGCTCTTCCGGCTTAAAAATATCAGCCAGAGTAATATCGGCATAGCTGGCAAAGGTTGTATAACGCTTTCGCAGGCTCACGATTTGTTCCAGCATTTCGTCACGCGTGACATAGGGAAAACTCTTTCCCTGAATGTAGAAGCAAAAGATTGGGTCTACCGAACCATTGTTATCAAAGTCCTTATAGTACATTTCAACGGGCTGGGTATCCGTTGCCCTGAACTGAGTATTTGTTCCTACGTTTCCTACAATTAAGTCCGTGTTATTATCATTGTTAAAATCACCTGCTGTAATCTTGCTCCACCAACCATTATAAGACTTGCCAAAGTATTTCGGAGTCTCGTCATTCAGCGTCTTGCCGTTATTGGTAAATGTAGAGACGGGTATCCATTCACCTGCTACAACCAGATCTTTATGTTGATCCTTGTTCACATCAACCCAAACAGCATCGCAGATCATACCTAGTTTCTGAAGCGACGGTGCAATCGAGGAAATCTGATCATTAAACTTTCCGTGGCCATCATTGATCAATAAATAACTTGCCGGAGTTTCAGGATATCTCCCAGGCACGACTCTTCCTCCAACGAACACATCCTGGTGGCCATCCTTGTTTACATCATTTACTGCCACACAACCCTTGCTTACGAGCATCTGAGGCAGCGCGTCGTGCTTGCGTGTGAAGTTTCCTTTTCCGTCGTTGATATACAAACGATCCTGCAATAACGGATCGTCTATTTGAAGGGTGTGATATCCACCGCTGGCGACATAAAGATCATTTTTACCATCGCCATTCGCATCAAAGAACGCGGCGTCTGCATCTTCAAACTGTTTGTCTGCTTCAAACGCAGCAACGGTCTTTCTCAAGAAACCACCGCCTTTTTGTTGTATGAAGAGCATACCTGCGGTTCCATGACTTCCGCCAACATAAATATCTTCTAACGCATCACCGTTGACGTCACCCTTCACCAAACACGGACCGGAAAATGACATTTGGCTAAGTAACAACGGTTGACGCTTAAAATCATTTATCGTTATCCTTGGATGCTTGTAGTTTATTGGAGAAGTTACCTCCTTAAATATTGTTTTAGTTGTTTCATTGAAATTCCTGCGTGATGTGTTGGCATTTTTTTCATCAAGGGTTAACAACTGATCTGCATTCACGTTTGTCAACACTTGCCGTTTTCCGCTCACCCAATCGATCGTTAATGAATCAACTTTAAGATCTGTACTCAATCCAAAGTGTAACACCGGAGATACCGATGACAAGTAACCTCTCGCGCACATTTGTTCGAGGTATTGCTTCTTTCCGCCGGAACTGATGGTCACCTTAGCTCCGATCCCTTGCGAGTTGAGCCCCTCGCCCTGAAGTCTGAGCTGCAGATGGTGATTTTCCGGATCCTTACTGGATTCATTCTGATAAATAAATGCCGGCTGATTGACGTTATTGACGATAATATCAAGGTCGCCGTCATTGTCCAGGTCGGCGTAGGCGGCACCGTTACTATTTGAAGGTCTGCTCATTCCCCAGTCGCTCGTCCGATTGGTGAATGTTAGATCTTTGTTATTCGAGAAAATATAGTTCACCACATTGGACGCTGGCATATGACCGATCAACTCGAGTACATCTTCTCTTTTTAGTCGTCCCTTAGCCTTTACAAAATCGTCCATGTATTTGATAAAGTCCAGGTTGGTATAATCCCGCACGTAGCCATTGGTTACGAACAAATCTTTCCATCCATCATTATCATAGTCCGCGAGTAAGGCTGCCCAACTCCAGTCGGTATTTGATACTCCTGCCAGCTGACCGATCTCGCTAAACGAGCCATTGCCATTATTGAGCTGCAGCATATTTCGCATATACTGATAATAGAAGCCTGTTCTCAGGTTAAGTTCGAACTTCGCGTAGTTATCGGGTGACAGTAACAGTTTCTGCCGATGGTTGTCTTCCGGCAGCATATCGAGGGTAAGTATATCGGTCCAGCCGTCGTTGTTAAAATCGGCAACATCATTTCCCATGGAGAACTGGCTGCTGTGACCCATGGTTTGCTGTAGTTTATCCCTAAACGTTCCGTTGCCGTTGTTTATGTACAAGTAGTCAGGCACGGCATAGTCATTGGATACGTAAAAGTCCTGCCAACCGTCATTATTCACGTCTGTGACGCCAACGCCAAGGCCATACGTAAGTGCAGATCCGCAAATTCCGGCTTTTTTAGTAACGTCTTCAAAGCGGCGCTTTGTCTGCTTAAGGAGCCTGATGCCCATTAGCTCATCATCCTTTTTGAGGAATTCTGCAGTACTCACTTCGTTGAGCACCGGCAATGATTTTGGATTATGGTTAAGGAGGATTGCGTCGAGATCTCCGTCGCGGTCGTAGTCAAAGAAGTATGCCTGGTTGCTGTAACCTGCACTGGCCAATCCATAATCCTTTGCTTTTTCGCTGAAATGGGGAATACCTTTTCCATCATTACCCTCATTTACAAAAAGCTGGTTGACGCGGTTCTCGTCCCTAACAATTCCGGAATAACTGAGGTAAATATCAAGTTTGTTATCGCCGTTGATGTCGACCATTGTAACGCCGGTTTTCCAGGGACCAGTCCTTCCCTCCGCGCCAGACAAGGAAGTAACATCCTTGAATTTCATACTGCCGCTGTTCAGGTACAGTTTATTTTTTCCCATGTTGGATGAAAAATAAATGTCCGTGAATCCGTCGTTGTTAAGGTCCCCTGCGGCTACTCCTCCTCCATTGTAGAAGTATTCGTACATGAGGATGTTGGTATTCAGGCCTTCGACAAGTGTGTTCTTAAAATCAATATTGGTTTGTTGGGACGATAGCAAGGTGAAAAGAGTTTTTCGAGGAGGTGCCGGCGTAGTAGGTTCATGTGATCCGGTTTTCACTTCTTTTTTACAGGATGAAAACAAACACATCAACACGATATTCATACCCACTGTCAAGACCCTGAAAAAGCGCATCATCACATTTGTTTAAAGAAAGAAAAAAATCTACCCCCGAAGTCCCGGGGATAGATTTTTACTCATTCGTAAGCAGATATTATTAGTTCGTATAGTCCGGATTGTTGACAAGCAGAGGGTTCTTGTTCATTTCATCGCGAGCTATAGGTCTATAATACATTTTATCCACCCATTTTCTCGTTTCGTTAGATGTTTCATCCTGAACGACGTAGGTGTAATTGTAAACTGTTTTGTCATACACGTATGGAACCCGAGGTGACTTACCAGCCTTAAGCGTTGCGTTGACCAGTATGCTCTTGCATCCTCGACCAAGTGTCGTAGGAGCGATCATCCACCTGCGTGCATCGTGGTAGCGATGCTCTTCATAGGCCAGCTCTACCCTGCGTTCATTTCTGTATTTGTCTCGAAGAGCCGTGCCGCTTTCTGTTAGCGCAGGCATTCCGGCACGGAACCTGATCTTATTTAACCAGATTTTAGCTTCCGCTTCTTCGCCCAGTGCAATGCATGCCTCAGCATAGTTCATTACCATTTCGGTGTAGCGTATGAACGGCCATGGTACAACCTGGAACCCTGACTGGTTGTCGACAACCGCGGGATCCGAATCAATAAACTTGCTTACATAATAGTGGGTACGGCTGCCGTTCCAGTTCTCGATAGCAGATTCGCGGGTATCAACACCGTTGACCTTGCCGCCAGCTCCGTTGTCATAATAGCCGGTTTGAATCTGATTTACCGGATCAATAGCTGCCACGTCTGATGGCCGAGGCTTCCAAGTAGCTCCGTCGAAGAGGATGGTTGCATACAATCTCGGGTCACGGCCGAAATAAGGATCAGCTGCATGTTCGGGGTTGGTCCAATCAAACTTCTCGTATTCGTCTGTAGTTTGATCCATGATCTCGTAATCATCAACCAATTGTTGAATTGGCGTATTACCTGCCCAGTTGTGATAACCATTCGGTCCATTGTTTATACCAAAGTGAATTCCACCAAGAGGCCAGTTATTTTCAACTGTGTAAAGAGGGGTTTCTGTGCGTTGGAACAGAAGCTCGGCGCCTGCTGCCTTGTCAGCGATGGTGCTTCCGCCACCCATTGAAAGGGCACGATAGTTATCCTCGCCTTCTTCAGGTGTTACGGGAGCTCCGAGATTCATCTTGTAACCAGCCATTGCATCCACAACAACCTTCGCTGCGTTTTTTGCTGCCGTCCATCTCGCAGTTCTGTCGCCACTTGTATAACCAATCAGGTCTTTGTTTGCATAACCCGCGATCAACGATGAATTAGCAGATGCTGTAGGGATATCGTGAAGATCACTCGCCGCATATAAGAGCACGCGAGCTTTTAACGCCAACGCTGCCAATTTTGAGGCTCTGCCTGCAGATGTATCCTTACCATCGAGCAATGTTGCAGCTTTGTCGAGGTCGGCAACGATAAAGTCTACACATTCTGCCCAAGTATTTCTCGCAACTGAGTAGTCTTCATTCAAGCCGTACAGCTTGTCTATGAGCGGCACTCCGCCGTAGTAACGAACTAGCTGATGGTAGTAGTATGCGCGAAGGAAGTAAGCTTCACCCAACAACATATCCTTATCCACATTTGTAAACGTTGCTTCGGGAAGATTTGCAATTGCAATGTTAGCTGCCCGAATTGCTTCGTACATGTTATCCCACTCATAGGTTGGGCTCATCCAAGCCACGTTAGATGGGCTTTCGGTGCCCTGCGTAAATATTTCTATGCCGCGTCCAGCATGCGTAAACATAGCTTCGTCGGTATACACCGCTAACATTTGTTCTTCAAAGCCGCCGTATCCCAAGTATGAATAGACACCATAAACAAAGGCCTGTGATAATGGGCCATCGCTCCAGGTGGTAGCATCGGATACTCTATCAAGCGGTGTTGTATTGAGAAAGTCTGTGTCGCATGAAAAGGGAAGTGCCATGAATGCAACAAGAATCCAAATCTTATATATCTTTTTCATATGCATTCTTTTTAGAAAGTTAGACGGATACCTGTATTGATAACCCTTGCCTGAGGATAGTATGAAAGAGCACCGTTGTCGGTTTCCGGGTCAAACATTTTGTATTTGTCCCAGGTGATCAGGTTGAGTCCGTTGACGTACAATCTAATTCCGTTCAGGCCTATTTTCTTTGAAACCTGCATCGGTACATTGTAGCCGAGTTCAACATTTTTCAGGCGCAGGTAATTCTTGTTATACAGGAAATAGGTGTTGGCACCAAAGTTTCCTCCGGTGTAGTACGTATCTCCGCGAATTGCAAGTCTTGGGTCCGTGCTGCTTGGGTTGTCAATTGTCCAGCGATTGTCGTGGCTATATTCCAAATAATTTCCGATGTCGCCAGATTCCGTTCCAAACGGCAGCAACGCTCCCGCCGCACCCTGGAACAATATCGCGAGATCAAAGTTCTTGAATTGGAAACTCATCGTGATACCATAATTGAAATTAGGTACATCGCTCTTATCCATTCGAACTCTGTCATCCGCGTTTATCTTTCCATCATTGTTATAATCGACGAACCTCATGTCACCAGGAAGCAACGTGGTCGTAACCTCGCTGTAGTCCAGTTCTTCATTGTCGATCGCAGCCTGGTCGAGAAATGCTCCGTCTGACTGATATGCCAGATATGCTTCGTACGGATGGCCTGTCTGCCATTGATACTCCGGATTAGCAGTTGTTTCATCCATGTATACAACCTTATTCTTGTTGTAACCCGCATTAACACCGATCCGATACACAAAACCTCCAGCCTCACCGTTGTATCCCAGCGTAAACTCAAATCCTTTATTCTCCATCTCACCCAGGTTAACTGGTGGAAGACGGTTAGCTATACCTGTTGAGGTAGGCGTAGAACCTGTCTTCTGGATCAGCATCTGATCACGCTTGTTGAAAAAATATTCAAACGTAAAATCAAGTCTGTTTTGCAGGATTGAGCCGTCTAATCCAATGTTGGAATTCTTCGCGCGCTCCCAGGTAAAATTTTCGTTTGCTACGACACCTTCGATCAGTGTTGTAACCACATTGTTATTTATTGGATAACTACCTGGCAGATAGGAAGACAAATAGGAGTACTCCTGAAGTACATCATTGTAATACACCTGGTCACTACCCATTGTACCATAGGAAGCCCTCAACTTAAGTCGGTTGATGAATGGAACGTTTGCCGCAAAGAAATCTTCGTTAGAGATGTTCCAACCAACAAGGAACCCGGGGAAAAATCCGAACCGATGATCTTCATGGAAGAAGGATGATCCATCTCTTCTCCATAGGAACTCCGCGAGATATTTTTCCTGGTAGTTGTAGGTAACACGTCCGTATATGCCTAAACGAGTACGGTTATAAGTATACCTGTTATCATTTCCTCCGTTGATCAATTGGGTTGAACCTCCAAAGAACGGCTGGTCTATTGCAGTCGAGATATAGTCCTTGCGGTAGGCCTCAACATGGTCAGCTGTAGCCTTTTCTTTTGTTACACCTGCCAGAATGCCGAAGACGTGGTCGCCAAACGTTTTATCATAACTTAGCATCGCCGTCATGTTTGTGTTGAGCTTATTGCGGGTCCACTGTGTCAAACGTGCATCCGTAAAAGTGGAACGCAGAACTTTTTGGAGCTTAGGTGTCACGCCGTCCGGTTCATAGCTGATCTTGTCCCAAGTATAGAGGTACCAAGGAGTTTCCCATATCTTATCCTGATCGATTGTTTTATCGACAGAACCCAACAACGTCAGTTTCAATCCATCGATCCATGGTTGTGTGATGTCCACCTTAAAATTTGATTGAAGGTAGTCTGTTGGATTCTTTTCGTAACCCGTTGCACTAGTCGTGATCACGTAAGGGTTCTGACCGTTTTCAATGTCAGGCCCTGGCAAACCATTAGGCCAAACCTCCGGTTCTGTAGGCCTCCCCCGCATCAACATTCGGAATATTTCACCAGCCGATTCTGTTGGAAAGTTGCGTTGTTCCTCACGAGCAAGCATGCCAACCTGTGCGTTGATGTACTTGTTGATTTTCATGTCGAGGTTTAACCTGAAGTTATACTGCTTATAAAAAGTTGCAGAGTTTTTATAGTACGCGTCCTGATTGACGTAGCCGATTGACGCCAGATACCTTATGCTCTCCGAGCCTCCGGCGATCTGCAGGTTGTGACGCTGTTGTGGCGACCATGTTTTGAATGCATCTTTAAACCAATCGGTATCAGGGTGACCCCAGGGATCGCTACCGTCTGCAAATTTTTGAACATCAAGCGGGGTGTAGTTCGCATTAACGGTTTGATTTGTAGTTGGCGACGTGTAAGTCCCGCTTTGCTGAATTGCTGCCCACGCATCATCCCATTCGCTTGGATTACTGATACCCTTATAGATGGGAATCTCATTCATGATCGCAGCATATTGTGGCGCACTCGACATAGGAGGAATTCGCGTCGGTTGAGCCCAGCCCTGGTTGAAATCGTAGGAGACCTGAGGTACTCCGCTTTTACCGCGTTTAGTGGTAACAAGTATTACACCGTTAGCAGCACGAGATCCGTAGATAGCGGCAGAAGCGTCCTTTAACACAGAGATTGATTCGACGTCCTGTGGAGACAATCTGTTCAAACCACCTTCGCGTCCGGGTATACCGTCGATGACGATAAGAGGTTCCTGGTTACCGATGGTATTAACACCCCTGATCCGGATTGTCGAAGCGTCATTGCCAGGTTCACCGCTGGTTTGCACGGCAACAACGCCGGCCAGACGTCCGGCAAATGAGTTAGAGAGGTCAATCGCAGGTGATTTCACGAGATCAGCACCATTGACTGCGACAACTGAACCGGTAACGGTAACTTTCTTCTGTTCACCGTAACCAACGACCACGACTTCCTGCAAAGATTGTATATCCTGCACCAGGATCACGTCGATCGTCGTTTTGTTTCCAACTTCGATCTCTTGCGTTGTATAGCCAATGAAACTAAACACCAGGAAGCTATTTTGATCTACAACCGACAGAGCGTATCGGCCATCGGCGTCTGACGTTGTTCCGTTTGTAGTCCCTTTAACAAGGACGTTAACTCCGGGGATAGGTTGGGATGATTCATCAACTATTCTTCCGACGACGTTGATGGCAAAATTGGGGGTTATTACCGGGGTATCATCCTCGTCTTCCGCTTCGCCTGCCGGAACTGCTTTTAATACGATTTGTTTTCCAATCACCTCGTAGCCCAGCGTTGAGCCGAAAACTTGCGCCAATACATCATATAGCGGCGCCTCTTTTACATCAAGGTTGACTTTTTCTAAATCCTTGATTATCCGCGGCCTGTACGTGAATTTCACGTCCGCCTTCCTTTCAATTTCGGCGAGAACGGTTTTCACATCCGCGTTTTCGGTCTGCATAGTCAATTTACGCTCTAATACCTCCTGTCCGCTGGAATCTACCGCATACCCCATCATTATGGATACACAGGTAATCAACATATGGATTAGCGTGATTTTCATAAAGAATAGCAATGCATTTCGAATAGGATTAGGTTTATTCTTCATAATTTTGATTGTTTTTGTTTTGTTAATAGGGCAAAAACTGGGATGCCCCGACCTCGGTCGGGGGCATTGACAGGGCTGATGATGGTTCCAGCATCGTCGGCCCACTTTTTTTGTAAGGGGTTTCGTATGAGTCTATTGCATAGGCAGCTTGGGTTTTGTTCAGGTTCCTTATTCTAAAAATTTACGGGTTCGTTCTCTAATAATTTTATAGGCATCCGTCGCTGTTGATCAAAATCTTCGCATCCTTCACCTCGTACTTCGCTCCAATTGCCTGGCAAATAATCTCGATCCGTTCGTACAGTCCTTCCTCCGCCATTGACGTGGTAAGGCTGCATGCCGACAACGCCTGTTCATCGTACACTATATCTATTCCGTAGTTCTCTTCGATTACCTGAAAAATTTTAGCCACTGGAGTCGCATCGTATTCCATAGCAAACAAGGTGGGCTTTTCAAGGATGATCTGCGGATCATCCACGATCTTCCTTAAGAAATTTTCATCGATCGTATTATACACAACTTCCTGATTAGGAGTCAGGATAATCTCTTCGGTGGAAGCGCTTTTCTTAGTGTTAACGTCAGCACCCTTGGCGTATACTGACACCTTACCTGACTTGACTGCAACGGTTATTTCATTTGCTCCTTCATAGGCACGCACATTAAAGCTAGTACCCAGTACTTTGACGGTAACATTTCCGGTATTGATGATAAAGGGACGGTTCTTATCCTTGGTAACGTCGAAGAATGCCTCACCTCTGAGAACTACTTCTCTCTCATCCGCAGGAAACTCTTCGAGGAATCTGAGGCTGCCGTTGGGCTGTAACATTATAACAGTCCCGTCGGATAGCTCTTTACGAATAACGGCTTCGGTATCATTATTGACATCTAAAATCCTAGCAGCTGGACCTGCAATAGCATGTTCTGAGAATAATCCTTTTTGATTATATAGGTAGAGTCCTAAGCCTGCTACCATCAGGATGATTAGTGTTGCAGCAGCGCGGTACCATGTTCTGTAAGGTGATAAAGGTTTTGGAACATCAGCTTCCAGTTCAACGAAAGCTTTGATACGTTCAAACATCTTGGCTTCCAGGTTCTCCCGTTCATGTATATCGACAAGACGATCATCGTCAGGATTATCTTCATGCGATAAAAACCAGCAGTCGACTAACTTGAGTTCTTCCGGCGTACATTCGCCGT
>DATHIE010000150.1:0-3274 GCA_035316905.1 Chryseolinea sp.
AACCTATCTTCTATATCGCCCTGGTTGCTGTAGTGATTGGCGTACAACTTTTTGTGACCGGATTCTTAGCTGAAATGATCGCAATGCAGTCCTTTTCAAAACGCGAATATCTTGTTATTGAAAAGATTGGACTGGATGAAGCCGTGCCGCAGACAAAGCTTCCTGTTTAATTGTTAATTGTTAATGGTGAGAGTGAGTGTGGGTGTCGAGTCTAATTGAATACACCGCAGTACCTCAATCTCTTGGTTACTAAAATCGGATAACAAATCGCGGAAGTCAAAGGAGTCAGTGTGATATCTCGGCGAAAAATTCACACCCATGCTCAAATCCCTTGCCCACGATTAACGGATAACGTTTAACGGATAACGATTAACGGATAACGCCTAACTTGCCCCCATGAATGATCCCCGTTACTCGATCGTCATTCCCGTCTACAACCGGCCACAGGAAGTCAGCGAGCTTCTTGCCAGCTTGACGCTCCAGACCAACAAGAACTTTGAGGTGATCATTGTTGAAGACGGATCGACTGTACGTTGCGATCAGATTGTCGACCAGTTCAGGGATCTGTTAAGCATTCAATATTTTTTCAAACCAAACTCCGGCCCAGGTCCCAGCCGTAATTTTGGGTTTGGTCATGCCAGGGGGGATTATTTTATCGTCTTTGATTCCGATTGTATCATTCCTCTAACATATGTAGAAGTAGTTGAAAAGTCGATTCAAGCGAACGCCTGGGATGCATGGGGAGGTCCTGATAAGGCTCATGAAGATTTTACCGTCGTTCAGCGCGCAATGGGCTATACAATGGTGTCGGTGCTTATTACGGGCGGAATACGGGGCGGCGAAAAGAGATTAGGTTGGTTTCAGCCGCGAAGTTACAACATGGGTCTTTCGAGAACAGTGTTCGCTCAGACCGGCGGATTTAAGTTCTCGCACTTTGCTGAAGATATTGAACTGAGTATTCGAATGAAAAAGAGCGGTTTCAAAATCGGACTCATCACAGACGCATTTGTCTACCATAAGCGACGTACTACCTTCAAACAGTTCTTCCGACAAGTATTCAATTTTGGAAAGGGAAGGGCCCTTGTTGGCAGCGTTCATCCCGAAGAAATCAAACTTACTCATTGGTTTCCTACATTGTTTTTACTGGGTACTATAGGTGTCTTGTTGCTTCCGTTGCTTAGCATGGCCTTATTCAAATTCGGTGCGGCCATGTTCTTGCTTTATTTGCTAGCTATCTTTCTGCATTCTCTAAAAGAAAATAAAAACCTTACAGTTGCGATTCTTTCAATTCCGTCAGCACTGCTTCAATTATGGGGGTATGGATTGGGATTTCTAAATGCAACGATCAAATCGAAAGGTTGAGCTAGTTTATCTTGAGGGATGAATGGATTAAAGTAAAAAAATCAATACTTTTAATTAGCCAAACCTTTAACCCTGTCCCGATAACTATCGGGATCCATACATGAACAATGTCATTAAGTATGTCATTTTAATTGGATTGTTGTGTTATTCTAACCCCTTATTCTGCCAAAACTCTGACGAGCTTGCTCCAGGCTATTATGTTGTGGTAGCAGCTTATGCAAAGTCGCGTGAAAATGTTGCGCAGAATTTTGTTGAAGTCCTTAGATTAAAAGGCCTTTCTCCATCTTACGGATTTAATTCCAGCCGTAACTTATATTTTGTTTATCTCAAATATTTCGACAATCTGAAGGAATCACTTCAGGATATGAAACACACTCGTGGCAAAGGTGAATTTACAGATGCCTGGGTGCGTGTTGTACATGGAGACATCGGATCAAGCGGAAATGTTTCGTCAACTTCGCCTGCGGCACCATCAAGTCCGCCTGTCACTACGGAGCGTCCGAATGCCGCAGATGTTCCGACTGAAACTAAACCGGTCGCGGTCGATAGTCAACCAGCCTCATCCGCGTTGCCTCCTGCAGAATCGGAGACCGAGGTGACTGAGAATCCTCCGATAGCCCAATATCCGGTAATGACGCTCGGCAACACCGAGGTGTTCCTCAGTCTTTATAATGCGCGCAATAATCGTATAGTGGATGGCATGGTAGAGGTTGTAGACACTGACAGGTCGAGGCTGATGACCAAGGTGAAAGGCAACGAATACCTTTTATTGCCGGATCCCAAGAGCAAATCAGGACAACTCACTTTGATTTGTGAAGCATTTGGTTATCGCAAAATTCAAGAAGAGATAAATTACCCGTTACCGCTGGCAGATACCGTTAAGTCTTACATAGACCTGATGGGCACGACGCTGGTCATAAACTTTGATCTGGTGCGGTATCACAGAGGAGATATAGCAACTCTCTACAACGTTTATTTTTTCAACGATGCCGCACTGATGTTGCCGGAATCCAAATTTGAGCTAAATAGTTTGTTGCAGCTCATGAACGAGAATCCGAATTACAAGATCCGTCTTCACGGACACACTAATGGAAATTACACCGGCAAGATTTTCACCGCCGGAAAAGACAAGGATTACTTTTCATTGGATGGCGCTCAACAGGCGATGGGGTCAGCAAAAGATCTTTCGCGTGGTCGTGCCGAAGTGATCAGGGATTACCTTGTTAGCAATGGGGTCAGCTCATCGAGAATGGAAATTAAGGCTTGGGGCGGAAAACGTCCGATCTATGATAAGAATAGTGCAAACGCAAAGAAGAATGTGCGTGTGGAGGTCGAGATTTTAGAGGAGTAGATTTTCGATTTTTCGGAGCCCGGCTGAAAGCCCTTTACGAGGGCTTTTGGCTTTTCAGTCGGTGGTCGGCTCACTACTGTAAGGCTATACGCAACTAACCTTTTCACATAAATGAATGTTGAGGATATAGATTCGTCCAAACGCGACTCTTCCCCCAAAAAAACGCGTAGCTATTTTTTGATTGGATACGCATTTTTGCTTGCAATGGCCCTGTTTTGGTCAGTGGATTCGTCTATTGTATACATCTTTTTTGGCATCGGCTGTTTCTTTTTATTCCTTGGGTTCAACAGCCGGCCCAAGGCGCCCGTTGAAAAAAACTACTCCAAATCCTACAGACCACAAGGCCAGCGGGAATATGCCGCCGACACGGAATCTGTCGAGGATAAAATAAAACAGATCTTTCAACGCAAACCTTCGGCAACTGCGACGCAATCGACGGACGCTATGGCCAAAGGGCGTAAGATAGCGCTTGCGGTCGGGATCGGTTTTTTTGTGCTATTCACACTTCCGTTCGTGGCCGCCTTGTTTGGTTCAGGCGGTTCGTCCGACTCAATAAGTTAT
>DATHIE010000151.1:0-2488 GCA_035316905.1 Chryseolinea sp.
ACAATTCAGAAGGGTCGACTACGTAGCGAACGGTATTGAGAGCAAGCAAAACACGCTTAATATAGATAGAGATTACTTGTTCTTTAATCCGAAAGCCGGACTCACCTACCTGGCAAGTGCAAACCAACAATTGTATCTCTCTTATAGCGTTGCCAACCGCGAACCAGTACGCGACGACTTCGTAGATGCCTCACCCGGAAGAATGCCCAAGTATGAGACGCTGTACAACCTGGAGGCCGGATATCGACGAACAGGTGACATTCTTTCCCTTAACGTCAATTATTACTTGATGGATTACAAAAATCAATTGGTTCTAACAGGTCAGGTGAATGATGTTGGCGCATCTGTAAGAACAAATGTTGACAAAAGTTATCGGATGGGACTAGAGTTGGAAGCGTTGTTGAGGATTTCTCAGAAGCTCTCACTCAATGCCAACCTTACCTTAAGTCGAAACAAGATCAAGGACTTTGATGAAGTGATATATGACTACGGTGTAAACTTCGACGAGTACGATGAAGTAAAACGATCCTATTCAGACACCGACATTTCTTTTTCTCCAAATGTTATTGCAGGATCCAGTTTGATGTACAAACCTTTCAAAAATGCGGAGCTTGCGCTGCTCACAAAATATGTAGGACGCCAGTTTCTGGATAACACATCAAACAAGGCTCGAAGCGTTGCAGAGTACTGGGTAAACGACATGCGCTTCAACTATACGTTCAAGCCGACGTTCATGAAAGAGATAACGTTCAGCGTCCTGGTCAATAACATTTTTGACAAAAAATACGAGTCCAACGGGTACACCTGGGGGTATATCGGTGGAGGAACGGAGTATCGCGAAAACTATTTCTTTCCGCAGGCCGGTACCAATTTTTTAGCCATGCTAACCATGAAAATTTAGCGGATTTGCAGAAACCCACAGACGAGCCCAAATATTCTGTGTCTTTTTGGCAGGCCAAGGGGTTTGGCGCGAACCTTGATTATTAGCATTTTCGTTAAGATTTCTAAAGGACTAAACACAAAGACATAAATAAAATGGGAGGCGCATTAATTATCGGTATTTTCTTCATGATCGTAGGCTTTATAGTAAGCTCAAGACTGAAGAGCAAATTTCAAAAGTACTCACAGATTCACCTTACCCGCGATCTTACTGGAGCTGATGTTGCCCGCTTGATGCTTGCGGATAATGGGATCCAAGACGTTCAGGTTGTAAGTGTGCAGGGAGAGCTTTCGGACCACTATAATCCGGCAAATAAAACTGTCAACCTAAGCGAAGGAGTTTATCACGGTAGAAATGCCGCTGCCACAGCCGTAGCTGCGCACGAATGTGGACACGCAGTTCAACACGCCAAGTCGTATAACATGCTGCAATTGCGGTCGGCGCTGGTACCAATACAGGCTGTCAGTGGAAAGGTTTTGCAGTTTATAATGATTGCTTCAATTTTCGGTGGTGCTTTTATTAATAGCTTCTGGCCGACTGCGCTTCTAATAATAATCGTTTGTTACGGCGCTCTTGCTTTATTCTCGCTAGTTACGTTGCCAGTCGAATTCGATGCAAGTAAAAGAGCATTGGCGTGGGTTCAGGCCCGTGGTATTGTGAATAATTCAGAGTATGATATGGCGAAAGATGCACTGAAATGGGCGGCCATGACTTACGTTGTTGCTGCAATCGGCGCTCTAACTATTTTGTTCTACTACATCATGATGTTCCTTGGTTCCCGAGATGAATAGGGTAATTGAAAGGGGATATCAAATCATAAACAAATAAGATTAATTTTGAGGCCCGACGTCCGCGGGCCTTTTTCATTTTATATATACATTGTATAAGACGTTTCTAATATGAATTTCCAGCTGACCGAAGAACATCTTGCTGTCCAGAAAGCTGCCCGTGATTTTGCCAATGCAGAATTATTGCCGGGTGTGATTGAAAGAGATACTCATCAGAAGTTCCCCGCCGAACAAATCAAAAAAATGGGTGAGCTCGGATTTATGGGCATGATGGTTGACCCGAAGTATAATGGTGGTGGCATGGACTCAATTTCGTATGTTCTTGCAATGGAGGAACTCTCGAAAATCGATGCATCCGTGTCGGTTTGTATGTCAGTCAATAATTCGCTTGTGTGCTGGGGCCTGGAGAAATACGGCAACGAAGAGCAAAAGGAAAAGTATCTGAAGCCATTAGCCGCCCATGGAATCGGGGCATTCTGCTTGTCTGAACCTGAGGCGGGATCTGACGCAACAAGTCAGCGGACCATCGCCGAGGACAAAGGCGATTACTACCTCGTCAATGGCACGAAAAACTGGATTACAAATGGAAATAGTGCAAGTGTTTACATCGTTATTGCTCAGACCGACGCGACGAAAAAGCATAAAGGAATAAACGCGCTTATCATCGAGAAAGGAACACCGGGGTTTGTAGTTGGAAAGAAAGAAGACAAGATGGGGATCAGAGGATCTGATACACATTCCCTCATGTTTACAGACGTAA
>DATHIE010000152.1:0-2457 GCA_035316905.1 Chryseolinea sp.
AATTACAGGCGCTGAAAAGAACAAGCTTTTTCCTACCAATACCGCCATGGTTGTAAATGACTTCCTGGTGGAACATTTTCCGGACATTACCGACTATTCCTTTACTTCAGAAATTGAACAAGAGTTCGATGAAATAGCGGATGGAAAGCTGAATTGGAAAAAGATGATCTCCAATTTCTATGGACCTTTCCATAAGAAAGTTGCAAAGACTGAAAAAGTGGAACGCTCTTCCGTCGGCAAGACAAAGGAACTGGGTGTCGATGAGAAGACGGGGAAGAACGTTTATGCAAAACTTGGAAAGTTTGGTGCTTACGTTCAAATCGGCGAAAATCCAGATGACAATGGCGGCGAAAAACCAAAGTTCGCAAGTCTTCGACCTGGACAATTCATTGAGAACATCACAATTGCCGATGCAATGGAGCTGTTCAAGATGCCAAGAGACCTGGGATTGTTCGAGGAAAAACCAGTCGTTGTCAGCATTGGACGCTTTGGTCCATATGTTTTGCACGATAAGAAATTTGTTTCGATCCCAAAGGATAACGATCCATACACGATCCCGCTCGAAAAAGCTATCGAGCTTGTAGAGGCAAAACGAATTGCCGATGCAAATAGACTAATCAAGGCTTTCCCTGAGAATCCAGATATTCAAATCCTTAATGGACGGTTTGGTCCATATATAAAAGCTGGCAAGAAAAACGTAAAGATTCCCAAAGATCGTGAACCGGCGTCACTCACGTTGGATGAATGTGTTACACTTGCTGCAAATGCTCCGGAGAAAAGAGGCAGATTTGGAAGGAAGAGGCAAGAAACTCCGGACGCTCCGCAGCCTGCAGCCGAACCAGCGAAGAAGAAGGCATCGGCCGTTGGAACTGCAGTTGCTAAAAAGGCAGCTCCCGTAAAAAAAGCCGCAACGGCTAAGAAGGCGTCGCCCGCGAAAGTGTCGGCAGTCAAAAAGAAAACCGCAGTTAAAAAGACAAGTCCTCCCAAAAAGAAAAAATAGAGGCCAAGCTTCAAGCCTCAAGCTTCAAGCTAGTTCAGGTTTGCAGCTTGCGGCTTGTAGCTCACGGCTTGAAGCTTTTTATTACTGAAGCCCGAATTCTTTCAACAGATTTTAATAGGCCTTTGTTAAATTAAGGTTCATTTCAATTCGATATGAAGAACCTTGTAGTGCTTAGTGGGGCTGGGATCAGCGCTGAAAGCGGCATCCCGACTTTTCGCGATTCAGATGGACTCTGGGAAGGTTATGATGTTATGGAAGTTGCAACCCCCGAAGGCTGGAGAAAGAACCCTTCGTTAGTACTCGACTTTTACAATCAAAGAAGGAAGCGTGCATTGGAAGTAAAGCCCAATGCCGGCCATGAGGTCCTCGTAGAGTTGGAAAAACATTTCAACGTAACCGTGGTTACACAAAATGTGGACAATCTACATGAACGCGCCGGTTCGTCTCAGGTAATACATTTGCATGGAAGTTTGTTCGAATCGCGGAGTTCCATCGACGAATCATTGATATATCCAATTGAAGGCTGGGAGTTAAACATAGGTGACAAATGCACAAAAGGTTCTCAACTAAGGCCGAATATCGTCTGGTTTGGAGAAATGGTTCCTCTTATGGAAGTCGCTGCTGTTCATGCCAGCCGTGCAGACATCTTTGTGGTTGTGGGCACGTCAATGGCTGTTTATCCAGCCGCCGGACTTATTGACTACGTACCGTACGATACCCCTAAATACATTGTGGATCCTAAAGTTCCTGACATACGGCACATCCCACTTCTTCACGCCATTGCCGAAAAGGCCAGTACAGGAATGAAGAGGGTGAGAGAGGCGTTGATGGCGATGGTGTAGGCGTGATTGGGTACCTAGGTGGCCAGGCACCCACGTAGCCATGCCGCCCATTTTTTATTTCTTGAGCTCAGTAGTTAGCTTAGCAAAAATTAAAGGTTCCAATTGATGAAGATTATTTATGTTTCTATCGTGTGTTTGGTGGTCAGTGTACAATTGTTCGCGCAGGTCGATGCGGTAGTTCCGTTTACGTCATCAAATCTTCCTATCGTAGTGTTAAAAACTACGGTTCCCATTGTGGATGATCCGAAGACAACAGCGTCGATGGGAATCATTGATAATTTTCCGGATCGAAACAATTTGTCAGATCCTTATAACATCTACGATGGATTTGTGGGTATAGAAATACGTGGATCGTCGTCACAGATGTTTCCGAAAAAACAATATGGTATCGAATTGAGGGATGCCAACGGTGATGGAGCTGCTGCCTCGATCTTATCAATGCCGGAGGAAGAGGACTGGATATTGTTTGCTCCGTATAACGACAAGAGCCTTATGCGTGATGCTCTTGCTTACCATATGGGCAGATCGTTGGGGCGTTATGCTCCTCGAACCAGGTTTTGCGAACTTGTCCTCGACAACGTTTACATGGGTGTTTATGTAGTTATCGAAAAAATC
>DATHIE010000153.1:0-2623 GCA_035316905.1 Chryseolinea sp.
CGGCAGAATTACATTCGTTTGGTTGTTTGGTATTGTCGGAGCCTTCGTATTGTTGCTGGCATGCATCAATTTTATTAATTTGAGCACAGCCCGTTCTGAGAAGCGGGCCCGTGAAGTCGGAGTCCGCAAGGCCGCAGGATCGACGAAGCAGCAACTTGTCGCGCAATTTCTGAGCGAGTCATACCTGGTGGTGATAATCGCATTCGGAGTATCGTTGATTTTACTTGTGCTATTCCAGCCGGCCTTCAATGAATTAGCGGACAAGAAAATTTCGCTTCCATTTACTAGTCTCCTATTTTGGGCAATGGTTAGTGGCTTTATCCTGCTCACTGGAGTTCTAGCAGGCATATACCCCGCGTTTTATCTCTCATCGTTTCAACCAGCTAGAGTATTGAAAGGGACGCTTAGATTAGGACGATTCGGGTCGCTGCCGAGGAAAATTCTGGTGGTGGTGCAGTTCACCGTGTCGATCGTGCTGGTAATCGGAACATTGGTCGTTTACAATGAGGTGCAATATGCTCGAGACCGACCGGTAGGCTACAGCCGCAATGGTTTAATTTTCATGCAGATACCTGATCCTGCAATGAGGCTGAAGGTAAATGCCCTTCGTACCCAATTGCTTGCAACGGGCGTCGTTGCAAGTGTGGCGACATCGTCGATGCCGCTTACTGAGATATGGAACACGACGAGTGGATATCTGTGGGAGGGCAAGGACCCCAACCTCGATGGACAGTTCGCAAACGTAAACGTCACTTACGAGTTTGGTCAAGCGATAGGATGGGAGATTGTTGCAGGGCGTGATTTCTCGCGAGATTTTGTTTCGGACTCCACGGAGTCTATCATCGTTAATGAGGCGGCAGTGAAGTACATGGGACTAGATGATCCCATTGGCCAGAAGTTTACAGACATCGACGGTGAGGGCAACTTGTTGTGGTCACGCACGATCATCGGTGTTGTGAAAGATCTTGTGGTTACATCACCATACGAACACGTTATGCAGAGTATCTATTACATGAGCAATAATTCTGCGAACGTACTTCACGTCCGAATCGACCCTTCCGTTAGTGCCGCAATCGCGTTGCCGAAAATAAAAGAGGCTTTCGCGAAAGTCAACCCCGGTGCCGAGTTTGACTACCGTTTCGTTGACGAAGTCTTCGCGACAAAATTCAGCCAGGAAGAACGCATTGGAGTACTAACCGCTGTTTTCTCAATATTGGCAATTTTTATTTCGTGTCTCGGTATGTTCGGTCTCGCATCGTTTGTCGCGGAACAACGTACAAAGGAGATTGGTATCCGCAAAGTGATGGGAGCATCGATATCCAACGTATGGGGAATGCTTTCTAAAGATTTCATTGTTCTAGTAGTCATTGCATGTTGCATTGCGATTCCTACCGGACATTTACTCATGACGCATTGGCTGAATGGGTTTGAATATCGAACCGATATCTCGGTTTGGATCTTCCTGTACACTTGTGCGGCGGCGATGGTAATCACACTGCTCACGGTAAGCTACCAGTCGGTCAAGGCTGCTATGAATAATCCGGTGAAGAGCCTAAGGACGGAGTAAGCTGGTGAATCGAGTAAAAAGTTGTCGCTATTGACAGAATTGGCCTGAACGTCTGCGCCGATATGGCGATAAAATAGTTCTTGCAGGGACTGCTGTAATACCGTCAGAGATAATGTTGAAATCACTAATTCAGAAACGGCGTAATGCGAAGATATCTGCGAGCGTATTCTAGGTACTTCCTTTGATAAGATTGGAGGACGTATGCCTTAGAAACTCATAAGTTTTTCAAAGGCTGTGGAACATCAGTTGGTGGTGTTAATTTGGTTTGCCCATGTAGCTATTAATACGGTCTATTAAAGGCTTCGTGTGAAACTTTGAAATAGTCAGCAAGACTTCGAATAATTTCTTTTGAAAGGCCCTTCTTATAATTAAGAATATCAGAAATAAGTCCTTTACTCACGCCAAGAATTTCAGCCAGGTCCTTCGAAAACTTCCATCAGCATCTTTGGCTTTTCAGTTGGGATGCCGAGCCACTTGCTCTTGAATTCGCCAATCGAAAGTGCTTTCCTTCGATGATGACCTCGCGTTAATGGCAGTATGCTTTTGAAAGAAGAGAATCCAGGAATGTGTTCACGGACCTTGCGGCCGAACTATTCCCCGTAACGCGACCGCTATCTGCAGACCAATTTTCTGGAAGTACAGATCGTCTAGTACCTAATTCAAATCGTTGACCTTTAATAGTGATGCGCATGTATATAGGCGCTTCACTTTGATGATTTCCCCTGTCCTTGCGAATCAAGAACAACACATTCATTGCCGTGCTCATAAAAAAGTTGTTTTGGTTGGAAAATGTATTTCGCTAGGAGCCGGAAATCAAGATGTCCAATGATTGAACCAGTTGGAGATCAATTGATTAGTCTCAAAATTCGGGAGTAAACTTCGAGGCTCTTGTCCGGCTGCCGATCCCCACCTTACGAATGGAAAAAAATGACTCTTTTGGATAGGCCAGAAAAACAAAGCCTCGAATCCATTACGAATTCGAGGCTTTGATTCTGTTTGATTGATACTGTGTCCGCCTTCGCCAAAGGCTACGGCGGACGAAGCAGAGGAGGAGGG
>DATHIE010000154.1:0-4929 GCA_035316905.1 Chryseolinea sp.
TTTAAACGATACGACTATTTATGGCCGGCGTGGACTTGAGACCAATTTCGGCAACAATTCTTTTGGGACGTACGCTCTGGTCAAGGAACCTTTCGATGTAAAGAAAATTGAAAAACAGTTTCCCGCATTCGTGGATCGGCACATGCGGACAGAGGAAGATGGCAACGATGACCCTATGCCTTCGACGTGGACAAACCTCTTCATGCAAAAGCTGACCGATATTCATCTGTATTCCCACCTCGATTCGGAGGAAGAAAGCAACGGAAACATCAACAATGTTTACATGATGGGAGTTATCGGCCTATTTATCATACTCATCGCCTGTTTTAACTTCGTAAATCTTTCAACTGCGCGTGCATCAAAGAGAGCAAAAGAGGTAGGATTGAGAAAAGTTGTCGGAGCTTTTAAGAACCAGCTTATCAATCAGTATCTGAGTGAGTCCGTAATGATCGCCTTCCTGTCATTACTCATTGCAATGGTGCTGAGCTATCCCGCCGTTGGGTGGTTGAATCAATTCACAGGCAAGGAAATTAGTATTAATCCGCAGGAAAACTGGACGCTTATTGTCGGCTTGATCGCTTTCTCCGCAGCAGTGGGACTATTAGCGGGAATTTACCCCGCCTTCGTTCTCTCAGGCTTTAAACCAGCAATGATCTTGAAGGGCAGCCAGGGTTCGTCACGCGGCAAGGGCACACTGCGAAAGTTTCTGGTAGTTGCCCAGTTCGCCATATCCATCGTCCTTATAATTGCAACGGTGATTACGCTGAAACAATTGCAGTTTCTAAACAATCGCGAGTTGGGCTACAACAAAGACCAGGTCGTTACCTTGCGATATTTTGGAGACCTGGCACCTAACTATGATGCGTTCTTCAATGAGCTGACGAAGCAATCAGCAATAAAAAATGTAGCAAGATCAAGCCGGGTTCCAACGGGGAGACTATTGGATTCACAAGGAACGGCAAGGGTCCAGAAAGGTGACAGCCTCACCGATACCAACGTTGTACTCAAGAACATAAGGATTGACCAGGAATTTTTTAAGACTTATGAAGTCAAATTCGCGGCAGGCAGAGATTTCTCAAAAGATATCAAGACGGATGACTCGTTGGCATTCATTCTCAATGAGGCCTCCGTCAAGATGATGGGATTGACGCCTGAGACTATTATCGATAAGGATTTTAATTATGGCGGAGTAACAGGAAAGGTGATTGGTGTTGTGAAAGACTTCCACTTTGAATCCCTTCATGAGCCCATCGTGCCGCTCGTTTTCGAACCCGGCCGGTTTTTCGGTCGCATATCTGTCAAACTTTCGGGTGACCAGGTTCAGGCAGGAATTGAAACGCTCGCAAAAGTATGGGAAGAATTCATCCCACATCGCCCTTTCGAATATGAATTCCTTAGCATGCAGTACAAGAATCTCTATGAGGCAGAACAAAAACAGGGACAACTGTTCATTATTTTTGCCAGTCTCGCCATTTTAATTGCGTGCCTAGGTTTGTTCGGACTTGCCACATTCAACGCCATGCAGCGGGTCAAAGAGATCGGCATCCGCAAAGTCTTAGGTGCCTCTGTTCCAAGTATCCTCGGATTGTTGTCAAAGGAAATCGTGATACTGATAGTTATAGCCAACCTTATCGCATGGCCGGTGGCATGGTACTTTATGGATAAATGGCTTGGATCGTTTGCTTATCACATCGACATGGATGTGTTTGCTTACCTGATGGCGGGGGTACTGGCCGTACTCATTGCATTGATCACCGTGAGCACGCAAACTATTAAAGCGGCGATGAGCAATCCGGCGAATACATTAAGGTATGAGTAGTCAATAGTTTGATAGTCCATGGTCCATGGTTTTGATTGTCCATACGATCGACTGATTGACTATCGACCAATGGATCAATTAACCATTGACTTAGCTACCTGGAGTAGTGGTCCCATGCGCTCTTGGCAATAGCCGCGATCACTGCTTCCAGTTTTTTTGGATCGGACTTTGAGTTCAGCATAAATACTGCAATAGCGCAATGCTTTCCATTTGGAAGCGTAACAATTCCCACATCGTTGATGGCTGCGGTTACACCTTCCTCATTCGCGCCCGAAGTTCCCGTTTTGTGAGCAACCTTTGCATCCTTAGGAAGCAAACCTTTTATCCTGTTGGGGCCTGTCGTTGTCTCCGTCATTAGCTTTAGAAGGAACTCGTTGCTGGATGGCGATAATACCTTGCCTTCACGTATGAGCTGCAATAACTGAATCATCGCGAGGGGCTCGCTCCAGTTAGTGAATTGAACATTCCAATCGCCGTGCATTTCTTCCTCAGTGGTGGCTATGGCCATTCCACGAACACCCAGGCTATGAATAAACTTTTCGACATTTGAAGGACCTCCCAATAGCCGGAATAAAATATCACACCCGCTGTTGTCGCTTTGAGAAACGGTATACATTAAAATTTCAGAAAGCGGAACATCGACATTGCCTTCAGGATATTTCTTTTGCAACGGACTCCATGTATTTGGCAGCAAATCCTTTTTTGTGATATGTACCTTCTGATCCAGTGACAATTTACCGAGATCTATTTGTTTGAGCGCCGCCATCCCTAACGGCAGTTTATACACGCTCTGCATTGGGCAGTGGATACGACCGTTAACAGAAACCGTGTCCTTATTTTCCAACCCCATGATAGCAACTCCGACCTTTTCTTCAGATGCACTAATGATGTCCTGAATACTTTTCCTTAAGTCATGTTGCTGCGCGGGCGAGGGAAGGATCATCAAAAAGCTAATAACGCAGGTGAGAAAAGATTTTATCATAAGAGATTTGAATGGTTTTTATAATGATTGAATTTCTTCCCAAACGGACTTTAGGACAGGAATTCCATTGGTGGAGTTTTCCTTTCTGACACTCATCACCTTTTCGCCTGGGTACAGAATCTTCGATCCCTTTTCAGGAATTGAATCGTGATAGTCGTTCAGGATTTGCGTGATGGCAGATGATATTGTTGCAAAATTTTTAAGCTTTGACAAAGCGATAGCAATAAATACTTGTGACACCCCACTTTCCGCTTTCTGCTTCGAAATACCAGCAACGGAAAGTCCGCCGGAAAGGATCGTAGCAAGTATGTCCAATAGCAATGATAAGCCAGCACCTTTCCAATAACCAATGGGAAGTATCCGTTGGGATTTTAATATTGAACCTGGGTCGGTAGTCAACGCGCCATCTGTCGTGAATCCACCCGGAACCGGAAGTTGTTGATTCTTCAGCTGATTGAACTCCAGCATTCCATATGAATACTGTGACATAGCCATATCGAGCACGATCGCTTCATCCTGGTAAGGAACGGCGATCACGAGCGGATTATTTCCAAGTTTGCTGTTCACCGCTCCCCAGGTCGGCATGTTTGCTGTTGTATTTGTCCAGCCGATAAAGACAAAACCATTGTGCGCCGCCTTCCATCCGTAAGTTCCGCCACGCATCCAATGGTTGGTGTTGGCAATCGCCACACAACCCATACCCTGTACGCCTGCGATTTCCATCGCTCTGTCGGTGCAACGGAGGGCATTAAGCGGGCCGGGGCCGAGGCATCCATCCCACTGCTCCATGCAACCAATAGCGCTTTCCCGTACTGGTTCTGCATCTGGGAGCACGTGTCCGTCCTCAATGTATTTGATAAACCTGGGGAATCTGTTCACTCCATGAGTGTAAACTCCATCAAGACTATTATCAGCGAAGATGGTGGCGCAGGTCTTTGCCTTTTGTTCCGAAAAACCATGATTAAGCAAGATCTCAGTAAAAGTAGTCTGCATTGTCTGGTATTGAATTTTCAAAAACTCAGGAGCCTGGCTTAAAGACATGATATTTTTGTTTGAAAGAATGTTAAAGATAGTAATTCAACAAACGTTGTAACAGACCAGAAAAGGGGAACCTGTTCAAATATTGTTTGTGTCCTTCCCAAAAGCCCTACAACGTTTGTATATAAAACCAAAGTAATTTATTTTGGGTCGAATTACTTTCAATTCCTTAAACCTATTTCAACCACTTGAGATGAAAATTACACCACGCTCACTTTTGATCTTGCTTGGTATGCTCACCATACCAACCGTTTTGCCTGCAGCTGACGCTCCGGTCATAGATTCCGGCGCCACTGCATGGATGCTTACGTCTGCTGCACTGGTCCTGCTAATGATCCCAGGGCTGGCCATGTTTTATGGTGGTCTCGTTCGGACTAAGAATGTTTTGGGTACCATGATGCACAGTTTTGCAGCTATGGGTATTATGACTGTGTTATGGGTTGTCTGCGGATACAGTATGGCGTTCGGTCCTAATGTTCTCGGCGGATGGTTCGGCTGGAGCTGGGATTATTTTCTGCTCTCCGGAATTGATGAAACAATAATGAGCGCCGGGATCCCTGAATACGTCTTCTCGATGTTCCAGGCCAAGTTCGCGATTATTACTCCTGCGTTGATCGCAGGTGCTTTTGCTGAGAGAGTTTCTTTTAAAGGATATTGCTTCTTTATAGCGTTGTGGGGACTTCTCGTTTACAACCCTCTTTGTCATTGGGTATGGGCTGGCGACGGATTTTTATTTAATCTCGGAGCAAAAGGCGCAATCGACTTTGCAGGTGGAACGGTTGTACATATCTCAGCGGGTGTCAGCGGTCTTGTCGCCGCTTTGTATCTGGGTGGAAGAAAATCATTTCCTCACCTGCCCATGCGTCCCAACAACCTGGTGATGACAATGATTGGCGCCGGTTTATTGTGGGTAGGATGGTTTGGCTTTAATGCTGGTAGCAGTATTTCAAGCGGATTGAGCACAGCACAGGCATTGACAGCAACTCAGGTAGCTGCAGCAGCCGGCGCAATGGCGTGGATTATCATCGAAGGTGCGCATCAGGGCAAAGCAACAGCCTTAGGATTTGTCAGCGGAGTGCTCGCAGGTCTC
>DATHIE010000155.1:0-20207 GCA_035316905.1 Chryseolinea sp.
AGCTAAGGTTTTGCTCGATGACAGAAACAAAAACTGGATCGGGCAACTTCCGTCACTTATGAAGGAACAACAGACATTTATTGCAGTGGGAGCGTTACACCTCAGCGGCAAGAATGGACTTATCCACCTGCTTCGTGAAGCTGGATACACAGTCACCCCGTTGGCGTCAAAGTGAGTGTCATCAATAGTCGTGCGTCAAAGCGCAATGCTGCTTTCGGATTGAGATCCTGTAGTCAAGACAACATTCATCAATTGCCGCCCCGACGCGTCGGGGCGGATTAAAGTTGAGAATGATTTAGGGCTTTAGCCCAATAATAATATCCATTTCATTGTGTGATCGATTGGGCTAAAGCCCGGATTGGTGTTTGTAATGACTCCACGAACTGAAGTTCGTGGCAATTGATGGCTGCCATGATCAAGAAATGGTGTGTATCTGGAATCATGCGAGTAGCGAAGCATCTTTGTCAGCAAGGTTCGCAAAAGCTTCGAAGACTCTCGGACAGCGCTCCCGTTATTGCCTTTAACGTCTCCGTCCCCACGAATTTTTGATTGATCTCTATTTCAATACCAAGATATTGATCGTCGCCGAATTGCGTTCGCAGATATGTAGTAAATCCGTCATCGATGCCCTTGTATGGTTCGTTGAATTCAATGTTTATAGTCAGCGAATTTTTTGAGTTTGTTTCTAAAGTCCTCGCAGAATTTTGTTTCGTTTTTCCTTTCCGGGTCAAACAGCAACCCCAGATCCACTATTCTTCGCAGTCCATCCCATTCGGGCGTGAAGGTATGGATTGACAGGTGCAGGGTTGCGTCCTTTGAATTCCGGATGAGTTGCTCAACAGTGGTTCGGTGAGGATGATAGTAGTTCTGTAACAGATGATCTTTTTCTGTTTCTGTCAATCCTTGTGAATATTCTGAAAACAGCGACTCGCTATGCAGCGAACGGTTCGGTTCGACAAGTAGCCGTGTTGTTTCACAAATAAAAAAGGGAGCCAATAGCTCCTTCGAGAGCGCCGATGCTACATCGACGGCACCCGGATCCCAACCTCTGTGTGATTGAAGAATGTCCTCTTTGCCATGGAACAGATGAGCATAATTCAACGGCACAATATTTCCGGCGTGCTCACAAGTGACTACGGGTCTTAGCTTCATACCACGTAAACGCTGTTATCTATTGGACGAACATTCTGTTCTCAGCAAGGCACGCAGACAGTTCCTTATAAACAGAAATGACGCTTTCCCGTGACTGGCCGTGATCAAGCGACTTCAAGATCCTGCTGGCAAGAGTTCCTTTGTCGATGACTACATCTAGTTGAGGTTTCCACCTTTGAAGCGTTCCATTGCTTTCTTTCAACATTGAATCGAGAATGTGACGCCATAGTTGTCCCGCTGTTGCCGATTTGTCGGGATAACCAAACACATTCAGGTATTCGACATTGGCGATCACTGCATCCTGAGCTTTTTCTGCAGTCTGATCCAGCAATAGAGCAAGTACATCCGTTCTCCACTTGATCTGAGCTTCATGATCGATAAACTTACCGGCGGTCAATGCTTTAATGACTTCAATCACAAAAGCTACAATAGCAAGGTCTGCCGCCGGGCATTCCTGAATATCCATGATCCTGATCTCAATTGAACCACGATCAAATCTTGGGATCGCACCTCTCGAATTAACCCAGATAGGATTAAGTTCCTGCTCCGGATCGAAGGGAGCAATATCATTTTTTATCTTTTCGTAGATAGTGTTGAGATAGTTTCGTCGGGAAAACACCGCCTCCGGAATCACTCTCCCTGTTATGGAAGGAATACGTGACTGATTGGTCTTATAATACTTTAGCCGTGTATCCAACATTCCTGTCAGCCGGCCATCGAGCATAGGAGAGCTGGCGCAAAGAGCGGGAAGTATTGGCAGAATTATTCGAACCGCTGCGTGAAGTTTGGCGAACTCTTCATCGTCATAAAAAGGAAGATTGAGGTGCGTGCTCTGCAAATTCGACCATCCGTGTCCCTTGCAATCGAAGATCTTATTGTATATCGCGTATACTTCATTATTCTCATGAGGCCAAAGCTTAGTCTCCTTCAACGGATCCATGAACGGATGAGCAGCCCCTGGCATTAGCATGGTGTTCCATCGTTGCAAGATGGAATTTATGCGTTTTACATTCTCAACGAACGCAAGCTCAAGTGCCGAAAAGTTACTTTCAGGCTTCGTTGACTTTAGCTCAACAACGTGCAGTACAAGCTCGTTCGACCATGTAACAACACCGTTCTCAACGTCGCTTCCGTATTCGCCAAGCACATGTTTCAGCAACTCATCAGTAATCGGCTTGATCTCAAGCGTATCCCTGTCGACAAGCATGTACTCCAACTCTACTCCATAACCCTGAAACAAATGAATACGCGTTGGCTGATCCATCACTTATCTGCTTTGATCTTGTTCAAAAATACATCCATTATCGTTGCATACAATTTATCTTTCAAGATCTTGTCTTCCATTCCCGAGTCAATATTCGGGTTGTCATTTATCTCGATGACATAAAACTTTCCATCAACCTCTTTCATATCTACTCCGTACAAACCTTTTCCGATCAACGCTGTCGCCTTTAAAGCGGTTCTTATGAGGCCTGATGGCGCCTGATCTACCGCGACCGGTTCCACTTTTCCTTCCTGGTCCTCTTTCTCGGAGTTCCAATTTACGATCTGCCAATGCTCCAACGCCATATAATATTTGCAAACAAATAGAGGCTTGCCATCGATAATTCCTACACGCCAGTCAAAGGTAGTTGGCAGAAATTCCTGAGCGATAAGCAATTCCGACTTCTGAAACATTGTGTTACAGACCTGCTTGTATTCGTCTGCGTCTTTGATCTTGAAAACACCTTTGCTAAAAGCACCATCCGGTTGCTTGAGAATGAATGGATAGGCCATCTTGTCGGGAAGACTCTTTTGATTTTCTTTGCTAACAACATAGGACTCGGGTGTCAGTATCTTATGAGTAGTGAGTAGTTCGCTTAGGTACACTTTGTTTGTGCACTTCAGGATAGATTCAGGATCGTCAATCACGCAAAGACCAAGCGACTGGGCCTTCTTGGCAAATCTGAAAGTGTGGTGATTTACGAATGTAGTCTCGCGAATAAATAAAGCATCGTACTGGATAAGCTCTTCAAAATCGTCTTTCGTGATGAGTTCCACGTTAAATCCCGCCTGATCTCCGGCCTTGATAAATTTTTGGAGTGCTTTTTCGTCTGAAGGTGGATTCGGATCGTGTGGATCGACAAGGATCGCCAGGTCATATTTCTTTTTGTCGGGCTGGACATCCCGTTTACGTCGCAAGTACCGCTCCGCCGCCATACGCAAAAGCGGCTTATCCTCATCAGGCACTTCTCCCAGGCTTATTGGTTTGATACTTCGCAATACCCACTTCGTTCGCTTGGTGAACGTAGCCATAAGACAAGGCGCCTGTATGTACTGAAACAGTTGCTTCGCCAATGGGTGAAGGTCTTCCTCTTGCGTAATTCCGAAGTAAATATCGAACTCTACCTTGTCGGTAGTGACAGTCTTGAACGAAGCCTGGATCAGGTCATCAAAGTCCTGGGAGTCCTCTCGCAGAATAGACGGGAAGCGAAGGTTTTGTATCGTGTTGACATCCGGCAGGACTTTGTGTTTTCTTGCCTCTGCCAATAGTGAAACATAATATCCTGTGCTTTGATATTGATAAGACTTGCAGAGGTTGATTACTTTCAAGCCTTTTGGTTCTTTGTAATCATCGCCGGAAATATACGCTGAAGGTGTGATCACCTCAGTGTCTTCCAGGTCGATTTGCCAATTGTCGGGGTTCTCTACTATGATAAGTTTAGGCATGAGGTTTTTTCTCTTTCGGTTCTATCACAAGCAAATTCGCATCATACGTTACAATGCCGAGCATTATACTGTTTATCAGTCTCGCAAAACTGACGCTATACACCTGACCCTTACCCAGCGGGTTGGGTTCCATAGGATCAGCGATATATGCACACTTCTTGCTTTCGTCGTACCCCGTAATAACGACAAAGTGACCGGACGGTTCTCCTTTGATGCTATCGTAAATATCGAGTTGAGGAATTTCCCGAGGAGTGCCATAAAGGTATGTGGCACTCAATCCGGTTAGGATTGGTATCGAACGATTCATATAGTCCTTTATCAGGTTCTCATCCAATTCAGAGGATCTCAATTCGCCACCCGCCTCCAGAAATTTGATGTACGCCGCCGATGCTGCCTGCAGTTTCCTTCTCTTGTGTTTGAATTTCATCTGCGCCTTAAGGTGCTGTTTCATTTGTTTTGATGAGTCCTTAAACCAGGTAGGATCGAAAACATTCAGATTATATGTGTAAATGTGTGCCGAATACCCACGCTTTAAGGCATGATGTCCTAACATGACCGCTAATGTTCCGCCTAACCTAAGTTTTTTTACTTCTTTAATGACATCAGCAAGCGCGATCGGATCTCCGTAGTAATTGTAAAGTGCATGTAAACATGTCGGTCCGCACGTGACTTCATCTGGCTGAGCTTGTATATCAAAACCCAAGACAAGTTCTTTCTTCATAGGAGGTGTGGATCAGTAAAGTTTAAGCAGCTTTGTTATAAGCAGGTCTACAATTTCCACTAAAATCAAAATGATAATTATTAATTCCAAAATACTGCTTTCGCGCTGATTGATAATTTCCCGGAAAACGGACAAGTTATCTTCAATGATACGCAATGTGTATTCAATTTCACTGAATCTTACCTTGAGGTCGAAGTGTTTGCTCAATCCCTGATGAAGTTTGTCGAGGGATTCGTCATCCCACACCAGGTCCGGTGCATCAAAAATGTATATATTCTCTGCGATATCATTTTGCGTGTTGAGAGCCCGCCCAATAAACCGCATCATGTTCTTGCGGCTGATTTTTAGCTTACCCGTTTCTTCCAGCTGATTCGCAAAGCTTTTTACCTCGGTGAGCAAGGTTTCAGTGACATCGTGATAATGATCCAGGGCAACAGACTGAGCAAGGTTAAACATCGCGATACGGATCACTTTATCGTCACACTTGTCGACAATCAGTTTTGCGTAGTCGAAGACGATTTGTTTTCCCTCCTGCGTTTCTATCAGGAGGTCATCGCGCAACCAATTGTTCAGTGCGTTGCGTTGGTACTCCTTTATTGCTTTTATTGACCACTTCATTTCATCCTCAGTGTAACCGGCGAGGACGATGACTCCAAAGTTGAAGTAGTATTGAAATTTTGCGTCAGAAAAGCGGTAGAAAAGTTCCGAAGAAGTATCTGCCAACGGTTTGATGTCCAGGAATGTCTTAATCCCTTTTATATCCAGCTGATTGGCCACCAGAAATGCGGAAAGTTTTACCGTTTGGGGCATGCTAAAGCCATTTATTAAAGATATGAATTTAAATTAACGGAGAGATCATTTTGCTTTGAAGGAAATTGAACAAATTGTCGCACTATTTACTACCCATCTGTACCTACATACACCGCATACGTTAGTTCACAAAATTCACATGAAAAAATTCGTCATTATTCCGCTTATACTTTTCGTCGCTGTGAGCGCGTCAGCCTGGGGACCCACGGGTCATCGTGCCACGGGCCTGGTCGCTGAAAAGTACCTCAACAAGAAAGCCAGGTAAGAGTTACAGCGCATCCTTGGTGGTCAATCTCTTGCAATGGCCAGCACCTGGATGGATGAGATCAGGTCGGATACCGCGTGGAACTTCACTGCCGATTGGCACTGGGTAACTATTCAGGACGGCCAGTCATACGACCAAAGCGAAAAGAATCCCAACGGAGACATTATACAAACCATTGAGAAAATAATTGCCGCGTTGAAATCAAAAAAACTTAACCCTAAGGAAGAGGTCGAGCAGTTAAAAATGTTACTTCATCTTATCGGAGACGTACATCAACCGTTGCATGTCGGCGGCGGTAATGACCGTGGTGGAAATGATGTTAAAGTTAGCTGGTTCCGGACGGATAGCAATCTTCACCGTGTTTGGGATAGCGATATGGTGGATGACGCTCGTTTGAGCTTTACCGAGCTGGCTGAATCGTTGGAAAAACCGGACGCAACGAAGTTAGCAGCCTGGCAAAAAACCAATGTGCGCGACTGGGCTACCGAAAGTATGAGCTATCGCAAACAGGTGTACAACATTGATGAAGGCAAACTAGGGTATCTGTATTCCTATATTAATTTTCATATCGTACGTGAGCGGCTGCTGCAGGCAGGGGTAAGGTTGGCGGGCGTGTTGAATGAGATTTACGGGTAGAAAGGGGTGTGTGCAAAATTCAAATGCAGGTTCACGCAAAGGGCGCAAAATGAATGCATTAAGGCCGCAGAGTAAATGCTACAGGTTGTTCACTACGCGATGAATGGAGTCCTTCAGGGTCTTGACGTTGAAATTAATTAGCAGGCCGAGCTTGAGACCCGACAATTTCAGGTATGTGAGAGTTTGTGCGAAGTGAACCGGAGCCAATGTCTCTATTGATTTGACTTCTATTAAAACTTTGTCATTCACTACAAGGTCAATCCTATAGCCAACTTCCAGTCTTATCTCTTTGTAGACCATGGGCATTGGTACCTGATTTCTTACGATCAATCCCGCCAATTCCAAATCATGACGAAGCGCGTTTTCATAGGCAGACTCGAGAAGGCCTGGACCCATGTTTCTGTGGAGCTGAATAGCAATACCAATTATCTGGTACGATAACTCATTTTCATTCATAACACACAACGTTAAATCTACTTTGCGGACTTTGTGGGCCCTCTTCGTGGCCTTTGCGTGAAATGCATTTGACGTTTACGCATCACCTCAAACCTACGCACCCTTTCACGCATGCACTAATAAGCATGTGTCCGGTATTCCTTGTTTTTTTTAGAGTCGGCTGCGGATTACAAAAGATTGTTCAGCTTTGCATACTGTAGGAGGATGATAGTCTTTGCATCTCTGATCTCGCTGGATGCTATCATCGAGTAAGCTTTGTCGAAATTAATTTCCAGGACTTCAATATTTTCATCTTCGTCAACGCCTCCGCCCTCATGGACTTTTTGGGATGCAGAATATTCGCCAACAAAAAAGTGTAATATCTCGGTGACAGATCCCGGTGACATGTACACATCAAAAATTTTGCGAATGTGTTCTACGCGGTATCCGGTTTCCTCTTCCGTCTCACGACGAATACATTCTTCGGGATTGTCAAGATCAAGCAGTCCAGCGCACGCCTCGATCAACATCCCACTCTCGTTGCCGTTGACAAGCGTAGGCAACCGGAACTGGCGCGTGAGGATAACGTTGCGTTGCACTCTATTATATAAGAGAATAGTTGCGCCGTTACCTCGATCGTATGCTTTTCGACTTTGGATGAGTTCCTTGCCGTGTTTGTCTGTAATCGAATAGGTAAACTTGTAGAGTTTGTACCAATTTTCCGAAAGAGTTTTTTTCTCCAGGATCTTTACACTCATGAGAGGATTAGTTTGAGCGCTTTACGCTTTGACGTGAAAATAATTTCGCTTCAGGTGCTGATAAATCTCGAGACAGACCCAGGCATCGGTAGCTGCGTATTCTATTTGCTTTTCTGTAAGTGATGGCGCTTCCCAATTTGAAGTCTGTGCACTTTTCGAAATTCTGAAACCTAGTAAAAGTCCGGCGAGCTTTTTCACACTTTCGACCTGAAGGCCTGATGCCTTTGCCATTGTCGACAATTCAATGAAAGATACTGGCTGAAACTTGTTGATCTTTTGCAGCGCTTTGATATCATCGTGAATAGCCACGCCTGCTTTAATGATGTCCGTATTTTCGAAGAGGGAGATAATTTCGTGGGGCAGCCCTGTTTGATGGATACGGAATAAAAAAACTTTGTTAGGAACAGCTAGTTGAAGCAATGCAACCTTATAAGTTTGTCCTCTTTTAAAGCTCGGACGGGTTTCAGTATCGAATCCCAGCACATCATGCTTTTCAATTTCCTTAACCACTGCCGCAAGCTTCGAGGCATCCGTTACCAACGTCACTTTACCAGAAAAGGCTTTCAACGGAAGTTGGTTAAGTTCCTCAGCGGTAATGTTCGTTTTGGGACCCAGTTGGGTTGGTTCGCTTTGATTCTCCTCCCTCGATGTATGCATCAAAAAAAATGGAATAAACAGTGATTAAAAAATAGGCATCAATTGAGGCTCTAATTTAAGTCAAAAAAATCAACTATTTTGAGGCCTCCTAAACCAAATTAAATGGCGAATTCCCTTTTTAGAAAGAAACCTCTTTCAGCTATCCTCAACGATGTTAGCCATGGTACAAACGACGCTCATGGGTCGCCTGAACTTAAGAAAGTGCTGGGGGTTCGGGACTTGACTTCAATGGGAATTGCGGCTGTAATAGGTGCCGGGATATTTTCGACTATCGGACAAGCCGCTTATGACGGTGGTCCCGGCGTTGTTTTCCTATTTCTTATAACCGCCGTAACGTGTGGTTTTACGGCCTTATGCTATGCTGAATTTGCGTCAAGAGTGCCAGTTGCGGGCAGTGCATACACCTACTCATATGTAACCTTTGGTGAGTTAATCGCATGGATTATAGGGTGGGCCCTGATACTGGAGTATTCTATCGGAAACGTTGTTGTGTCGATCTCCTGGAGCAGCTATTTCGTCAATCTCCTCGAAGGTGTGGGAATACATCTTCCGACGTGGATGTCAACCGATTCAGCCACTGCTAAAATTGTGTTCGATGCCGCAGTAGCCGACGGTGCACCTACCGAACATCTTGCCTGGGCAACGGCGCCTCTAATTGGTGGTTACAAACTGATCTGTAACATCCCCGCTTTTGTCATCATCGTCCTAATAACCATGTTAGCCCTTGTGGGCATTAAAGAAAGCCGGTCCAGCGCAAACTTTATGGTTGGCTTAAAGCTGGTGGTACTTGCTGTGGTCGTGGGAATTGGAATTTTCTATATCAATCCCGATAACTGGACGCCGTTCATGCCCAACCACTTTACAGGAGTACTCAAGGGTGTATCGGCTGTATTCTTTGCATACATCGGGTTTGATGCCATTTCAACGACGGCGGAAGAATGCGCCAATCCACAACGTGACCTTCCGCGGGGAATGATCTATTCGTTGATTCTCTGTACCGTGATCTATGTAATCGTGACGCTTGTCATAACCGGAATGGTGAACTATTCTGAGTTCGATACCGTGGCAGACCCCCTGGCATACGTATTTGAAAAAATCAATCTGGCGAAAGTTGGATTCTTTGTGTCGGTAAGCGCCGTGGTTGCAGCGACAAGCGTGCTGCTCGTATTTCAAATCGGTCAACCCAGAATATGGATGAGTATGAGCCGTGATGGATTGATGCCAAAACGATTTGGAAAGATTCACCCAAAATTTCAGACGCCGGCATTTGCAACGATCGTTACCGGGGTAATCGTAGCTATTCCATCATTGTTTATTGAAAGCGGATTGATGACAGACCTTACAAGTATTGGAACATTGTTTGCCTTTGCGATTGTATGCGGGGGGGTGCTCTTACTTCCTCGGAAAGAAAAATCAGAGGAAAAAAGATTTAATCTCCCTTATATCAACGGTCAATGGGTCGTGCCTATTCTTTTTATTGTATTCATTTACGGATTCAGGGAACGATTAGTCGGATCTGTGACCAACCTCACGCATGAATCGCACCAGGAAATTTTGTTTTTGATTTTTATAATCATCACGTTCGTTGTTACCGTTGCGAGCTTCCTTAAAAAATTGTCATTGATCCCGGTGTTGGGAATGTTATGTTGTATGTATCTGATGATCGAAATACCCGCCCGCAGCTGGCTGGTATTTTTTGGTTGGATGGCGTTTGGGCTTATGCTTTATTTTGGTTACGGTTATTGGAAGAGCAAGCTTGCGATAAGACCTGAACATCAAACCCCGAAGGGGTGATATTATTGTAGCACGCACGATGAGACGTAGACATCAAACCCCGAAGGGGTGGCATTATTGTAGCACGCACGATAAGACCTAATCATCAAACCCCGAAGGGGTGACATTATTTCACGGCGTGCATCACAATTCAACAAATGATTACGAAGCTCACAGAATGCCATTGCCTATAATGGATTTTTTTGAAACGTTATGTTAAATGCTACGTGTCAATCCAATCAAACAAAAATTTTTCATCGTATTTTATTTCGAACTGCTCCAGCATTTCAATGTATTCATCATTGAAGGTCTTTCCTGCGTGATGGTCTTCCTGGTGTAAAATGTAATCATATACACTTTTAATGTGTGACTGCGAATACGAAAAAGCTCCAAATCCCTCCTGCCTAAAGAATTTTCCTTTTACAAAATGACGCTCATTTATAAAATTCGTTGAATTGTTTTTGATATCGCGTACAACGTCAGATAAGGCCGTCGAAGGTCGCAAGCCTATGAATACATGGATGTGATCAGGCATACCGTTAACGATTATTGATTTTTGTTTTTTAGCCGTTATAATTCCAGAAATGTATTTAAATAACTCTTCGCTCCAGGGTTTGCCTATTAGATTTTGCCTCCTACCAACGGCAAATACAACTTGAACGTACAATTGAGAAAATGTGCCAGGCATAACAAATATGAATTAATACACAACGTAGATTCAGAACGTGTTTATCCCTAGTGGAATCGCAATGTTCCAATTCAACACTAACAATGAATGAAAATAGAAATTTATCACCGTTGTGCTATGCATTTCTGGCAAAGGAAATCCTGATTAAATAATGTGAGGCATATCAATCGCATACCCATAATAGTGTCACCCCGACGGATTTGGCCTCGAAATGGTGTCTCGTTGGCCATCGCTGTCAAACGTGAAGATTATTCCAACATAAAATCATTATGATAATTTGAATCATTCGTAGAATAATGTCACCCCTTCGGGGTTGGTGTTTCTTGCTCAATGTTCTTCTCCTGAAAGAGATTAGGCATTTCTTTTATGGGATGATCCAACCCGTTATACGGGCTTATTGCTTCAAACCGATGCACGAATAACCCATGCGATGATAAACGATTATTTTCTCACGAAGTCATAGCACCACTTAGTGTCTCGTGGTTCGCAGAACGTCACTGTCTTTTGGTCCTGGCTAAAAACAACCCTTGATGTTTGAACGGGGAAATAATGAGGAGATGATTCAAATTCACTTTTAAATGTGAACACGGAGCCATTCACTGTATATTCCTTATATACGTTTTCAGTAAATTGATCCGTGAGCACCCAGAGGATGTCATTTCCCGAAAGTTTAGCAAACGAATAACCATCCATATCTGTTGGTTTGTAATGTTCAACACCATCATTGGATGCATATAATAGCGGACAAGAGCCCGTCATTGTCGAGATAATGCTAGCACTTGGATTAAATTGATCTAAAACAGCTATACTGTCATGCCAATCAACCCTACCTTCGTGAAAAGTAATTTCATGATGATTATAGATGTAGTAAGCATCAGACTGGGATGTCAGTTCCCGAGTCCACGTCCCATTCAGGTTATTCCGCAAGACAGTGTTCTCAACAAATTCGTCTGAGTCGTTGCAGGAAAATAGAAATGCCAACGTCAATACGCTCGCTGACATGTTTTTTAAGGCCTTCAAAGTTTGAGAATTTAAGTGTACGCGTTTTTATTTCACCTACCCAGCTACCGCCTCTTTATAAGTACGCTATCAGGATCTTTAGCTAAGAAACGAATTGCGGTAGATATCGCCATTGTCAAGGTGTATTTGTGACAGGAAATGATCGTTTTATGGTAGTAATACCGCCTGAAAGGTGGTCAAACACATTTAACGCCGCGGGATCATAAACCGGTACCAATGAAAACGTGCACAATACCAGACACTATCGACGGGTATTGCCGAATCCAAACCGTCTGATTAGGCCAACGCAAAGGATAGTCGCTGATATTGGGCTCGAAAAAGCTTACTCTGTTCTGCCCCCGCTAAACGAAAAGATTATTCTATCATAATGTCATTATGATAATTTGAACCATTCGTGGAATAATGTCACCCCTTCAGGGTTTGGTATCGTCCTTTCAACAACTTCTATAATAATGTCACCCCGTCGGGGTTCGGTGTGCCATGTACAGCAATGTGCAAACGTAGAGTAACCTTCCGGTTGTGTTCCTTGCTCAATGTTAGGGGATAGGACGAGATTGAATTATTTACCTTCCAACAATTTCTTTAGTTCTGAAAGCATCATCGTCCAGTTGTTTTCGGAATGCTGTCGGGCATCTTCAGTCTTGTTATTGTCCTGTGAAAGAAGGACGGCCGTCGATCCGTTCTGCGGCGTAAGCTTGATGGTGACGTTATGATAATTTTCCGGAACATCAGGCTCACCAGTCAAGGGACTAAAATGGGTATATTGAAGAAATGTCTTCGGTTTGATTTGTTTGATCTCACCTTTGTCCTCATAGGCTTTTCCTTTCCACTCTCCCTTCCAGGTAATCTGACTTCCATTTTTCCAGTCAGATGATACCGTTGTGCCGAACATATATTTCTTTATGGTTTCGGGGTTTGTGAATGCATCCCAAACTCTATCGACAGACGCCTTGATCGATGTCTGTGCGTTTGCTATCAAGTCATTCGTTTTCATTGTAGTTGCCTTTATTGAAGCAACACCGGTAAATTCTTTGAGGTTCAATGGAATGAGAAACATCTGCAAAAAAGGCAGAAAGTCTGTTGTGGATTAATTTTCCCCGTTTGTTGAAATCATTGTTTTGGAGCTTTTGCTGGTTTTGTTTTGCAGTGCTAACGCGAACATTTACATTGTATGGAAATTTTAAAGGACCGCAATTTCGGATTGCTTATTTTTTCCTGATCACCTATGTCTCTTTTTATCGCCTCATTGAATTCCGGAAGTAATGGCAACTGTTACTACGTCGGTAACCAGGAAGACGCTGTCTTAATTGATGGAGGCATATCCTGTCGCGAGGTCGAAAAACGGATGAAAAGACTGGGACTTTCAATCAAAAATGTAAAGGCGGTATTTGTGTCACATGAGCATGGTGATCACATACATGGAATTTCAACTTTAGCCAAAAAGCATCGGCTACCCATACATATTACTCCGGGAACCCTTGAATATGGGAACGTTAAAATAAGTGAAGACAGGATATTCGCAATTCGGCCCCACGAGCCGTCTTGTTATGGAAATCTGAAAGTCATCGCATTCCCTAAGCACCATGACGCGTGCGATCCACATAGTTTCATCGTTTCAAGCGACACAGTGAGTGTCGGCATTTTTACGGACCTAGGAATAGCATGCGAAAATGTCATTCACTATTTCCGGCAGTGCCATGCAGCATTCCTGGAAGCAAACTACGACGAGGCAATGCTTGAGAACGGCGGTTATCCGCGATCGCTGAAGAACCGCATCAGCAGTGATAAGGGCCACTTATCGAATAAGCAGGCGATGCAACTATTTATTGCACACCGACCGTCGTTCATGACCCATTTGTTCCTGTCACATTTGTCCAAACACAATAATACACCGAAGATCGTAAAGGAGATGTTCTTTCCCGTGGCGGGTAATACGCAGATCATTATCGCCTCACGCGACAAAGAATCCAAACTATATCATATTCGAAAAACAGATATGCACCACGTGGGAATTAATGAGCCGTCAACATTACAAATTCAGCTCTCGCTATTTTAGCAAAGGGTAAGAATCCCTAAGCTGTACATTTGTGGCTATGGAACTACCTATTCTGATCCAGTAATCATTATGTGCAGGATTATATAGAGGGTAAGAATTACGCCTGCAGCGATAAGTACACCGACGGACATTCCCCATAACCTGCTTTTGAGGCCAAGTATACTGGCGATGAGTCCTAAAATTCCAAAAACAATAGCTACCCCGCTGTAGCTGGCCAGGCAAAGAAATGCTACCGTAAAAAAAATCGCACCCGCCACTGCAAATCCATCCTTGCGTTTATCCTTTGTGGCCGCATAAGCTTTCTTTGCTTCCATATAGGCTTTTTTCTTCTCCAGGTACATCTTTTTTTTCGCTTCCTTTTCAGTCTGTGAATTGGGCTGAAGATTTGATTTCCGAGGTACGGAATCGTTAGAAATTATTCCTGTATCTATCGCAACACCCCGCGTGTCAAAGATTTCTAAATCACGGCTTGCAATTGGCACTTCATTCGACTTCAATATGCTCGTCGCGTCAGTGTTTTTTGACAAAGTGTAATTATCGTTTTGTAGAGGGATTGGCGAATCATAATAGTACCGATACATTGGAAGAGCGCATGAGGCAAGCAAGAAAATCGAAACAACGGTAACAAATTTGCACATCAGGTCTGACCTTAACAATCAAGAGCAAAAGTAGCGGTTCAGCCTTTACTGACAAGCACAGATCATTCGATTTTAAGCATTTTTTCAGTTGGACCACTTAATCTTTTAAGGTCGTAGTAAACGCCAACTGTCCGGCATCTAAGTTCATTGTCACGGAATTGCGGCATTGAAAAAAGTGTATCGCGTCGGTGGAAACCACCATGGATTCACTAAATTAACTACGAAACTCAAACTTAACTGGGTTAGAACAGTGCGAACTATTATTCACTCCCTATTCATTTCATTGTGCGTGTCAACCGGAGCTTTGGCTCAGAAAGGAACGGCAGCGACAACACCAGAAGCAGCTGGCTTTTCAACAGAAAGATTGAAGCGAATTGATGTCAATATGAAATCATGGGTTGACAAGGGGTGGATGAATGGCGCTGCCGCGCTGATAATCCGAAACGGGAAAATAGTGTATTATAAATCCTTCGGATATAATGACGCCGACACTAAAACTCCGCTAGCAAAAGACGGGATCTTCAGGATCGCTTCGCAGACCAAGGCAATCACGAGCGTCGCTGTGATGATGTTGTACGAAGAAGGGAAGTTCCTTTTAGACGATGCTGTTTCAAAATATATACCCACCTTCGAGAAGGCCACGCTGTTAGATAAATTCAACGAGAAAGATTCTACCTATACAACCGTTCCTGCGAAGAGGGATGTTACGATTCGTGATCTGCTCACACATACTTCAGGAATTGGATATGCCACGATCGGCAGCAAGGAAGCAAACTCAATCTATGCAAAAAACAACATTACTGCCGGGCTGGATGTTCATAATGATAAATTGTCTGATGCCATGATGCGGCTTGGCAAATTGCCCTTAATGCATAACCCCGGAGAGAAGTGGACCTACGGACTAAATACGGACCTACTTGGGCGGCTTGTAGAAATATGGTCAGGAATGACGTTGGACGAATTTTTTCTCAAACGCATTTTCATTCCGCTGGGCATGAACGACACTTATTTCAATGTCCCAAAGGAAAAAGCGGGTAGATTGGTAAACTTCTTCATCGAAGATTCCTTAGGTCATCTTAAAAAACAAGAATATGCCTTCGGTGAAAAAGGCCTGGCCATGAATTATCCTCTGCGGGTTAAGACGTACTTCAGCGGAGGAGGAGGTCTATCGTCCACTCTCTACGATTACGGGGTATTCTTACAGATGCTATTAAATGGAGGTACCTATAACGGGCATCAGATCCTCAGCCGAAACGCTGTAAGAATGATGACAATGAACCAGATCGGAGATCTTATGCTTGGCGACAACGAAAAGTTCGGACTGGGGTTTGGCATTGCAACTGAAAAGACAAGCGCTAAATTCCCAGCGCAGGAAGGTACATATATGTGGGGCGGAGCCTTTTCCACAACGTACTGGGTAGATCCCAAAGAAAAAATGGTTGTATTACTGTACCGGCAAATGTGGGGATCACATTCGGAGATTGAGGGTATATTCAAGGTGTCTGTTTACCAGGCGATAGCTGATTGAGTGAAAGTCGGAAAGTCCGAAAGACCGAAAGGCGTCGCCATTGTTGGTGTTCTTCACCAACAAACCTGCGCGATGAGAAGGCGCACAAACGTTGCAATCATCACTAGGTTGTGCAGGCATGAGAGCGAAGGTTGTAGTGCTCTCAGGTGTGTGCGCTTGTTGGTGAAGAACACCAACAACGGCGGTTTATTTAATCAACCCTGGTTTTCCAACTGTAAACGCGTTTGAGAGCCGGCATCTGTTTTAGTTTTTTCATGCAGGCATTGGTAATTTTAGTTTCATTCAGATTAACAGCCTCCAGGTGATGTAACCCGGTCAGTTGATTGCAGACACCATCGCCAATGGGATTTTTTTCAAGCCTCAATTTTTCAAGATTAGTCATCAGCGGCAAGAAATCCAGCTCATTTTCTGTCAACCCATTAGCTGAAAGATTCAGCCAGATTACATTTTTTGCAACTGCTTTGAGATCGCTAAGTATGAACTCAATTTTTTTATCGAAGCCTGGAGGAAGAGTAACATCTAGCATAACCGGATGATGCAACATCACCCGAACGCTTACCCCTTTCTTTCGGAGACTATCGGCCAGTGCCATATTAAAAACAAGAGGAATATCAGCATTGACTTCCCTGCCCAAGCTGGCTGCCAACTCATTGGCATCGTCCGTTTCACTTAATCCAATAAAAACGGCTACCGAAGATTTAATTCCGTCCACATCTTTCAGTTCACCGATCTTTTTTCCCTCCATGGCCATGCCCTTTTCTATCCACCATTTGATAATGGTCACCTCTCCTTTCGTTAATGGCGTTTTGCCGTCAGCGGGCATAAATTTTTCATGAGACGGATCAAGCGTTATTCTTTTATACAACTCACTTTCGGTCAATTTTCCACCCACAACAGCAGGACCGGTCTTACCACCTTTTTGCAAGCTCGACAACGACTGCATAGAAAGCCTACCCTTTTGTTTACTTGCACGATGACATTGTGAGCATCGCTTAATAAGTAATGGATGAACGACATCTTCAAAGAGAAAAGCATCCTCTACGGTTGCAGGTTTCTCACGTTGCTGTGCCATAAGAACTGTTAGGGAAATGTAATCGGAACCATGCGTGAGATTGCCGCCCTGGTGCCCCGTGTACATCAGCGAAACAAAAAGCACAATACATAACGAAGAAAAAGTCAACCGCGGAATGGGCAATATTTTTCTTAACTGCTCGGTAGTCATCAGGAATAACAAACCTGAAACAATGGCAACAAAAATGCCGGCAATTTTATGATTGCCTAATCTTTGATAGTCATAATCGCCTGCAAGCGATAACGCATATCCGGAAACGCAGGCAACAATCGCCGAAACAAAGCCAAGGAATAACGTAAATGATACTGCCGATTTAAGATGTTGATATTTTCTGAAATAAGACGCGAGTTCAAAAAGTATGGCCAGCAATAAAAACCCGATTGGTAAATGAACAATCAGGGGGTGCAAATGCCCGGCAAAAACTCCTATGTCCAGTAGCACCATCTTAAACGCGAGTCAATTTCACAGGAGCTGTATGATTCGCATTCCACTGGCATATGTACAGGTTCTTATCCTCATCAACACATACATCATGACAATGCTGAAAAACAGGATCAGGGCTCTGAAGCGTTGGCTGCAATGCGCTACTTTTATAGAGTGGTCCATTACCTCCTGGATTAGAGACAACCTTATTGTTAACGTTCAATATCGTTACAAAACCGGAATTGGCATTCCGCTTACCCGCTGCATCTTTCGACCAGCATACGCCGGCATAAATATTTTCACCGTCCACAACGGCACGGCACACATACATGCCCGGTGTATCAATGCGGTACAGAAATTTTCCTTCCAATGAAAAAACCTTAAAGCAATTTTCCTCGCGCGAAGTACAGATCAGTTTTGGATTATTTTTATCTCTGTTGTCAACGGTGACACCATGTGCATTTACGAGGTTATGCTCCTTGTCACTATTATTGTGTCCGCCAAAATGCCGGATATATTCTCCCTTACTGGTATACTGAATAATATAGTCAGACCCATAACCGTCGGCTACGTAGATATCGCCGTTTGGTGCAATGGCAGTTTCGGTTGGCATAAAGGGCTCGCTGTCTTTGTAGATACCAATTGTGCGCGGATGCCCGATCGAGAAAATAATCCGTCCGTTCAAATCAGTCTTTACCACCTGCCCCGCCTGACCATTCAACTTACCGGCCTTGTCCTGGTACCAGCCGCAGTCCACAATCAACAAAAAATCATCACTACCTTCTTTTAGCATAGATAGACCATGCCCGCCTGGCCATGCCGTTCCCCAATAGTCAAGCAGCCTGCCTGACTTATCGAAGATCAAAATATTGTTATGAAGATTGTCACCCAACATGATCAATCTTCCCTTGCTATCCATGACCATTTCATGGCAATTGAACAGCGGGTTGCTGTTGACACTGATCTTTGCCCAATCTTTGTCGACTTTGTATTTGAAATTGTCATGACCAATTATCTGTTGCTCAGGTTGTAGGTTTTTATGTCCAATAGAAAAACCAAAACCGGGTTCTGCGATTGACAGCGCCGAGAGCATCGATGAATTTTTAATAAAATTTCTTCTTGAGAGCATATAAAGTGACGTTGCGTTTAATTTTTAATTAAAGAGAGACATTAGCTGGGTGCCTGGGTAGCTAGGTACCTAGCTGGCTATATAGCCTTTATGCAAGGATACCTTTCACGACGTTGCCATGCACATCGGTCAACCGAAAGCGTCTTCCCTGAAACCTATAAGTAAACCTCTCATGATCTACACCCATCAGGTGCATTAACGTAGCCTGGAAATCGTGCACGTGTACCGGGTCTTTTACAATATTATAGCTGAAGTCGTCGGTTTCTCCATAGGTGAATCCGGACTTTACACCGGCACCTGCCATCCACATCGTAAAGCACCGGGGATGGTGATCGCGGCCGTAGTCATTCGTTAACAATTTCCCCTGTGAATAAACCGTTCTTCCAAATTCTCCACCCCAGATTACTAATGTATCTTCCAAGAGGCCTCTCCTTTTAAGATCTTTGATCAATGCCGCTGTGGGCTGATCTGTATTCCTACATTCTTTTGTTATTCCCGCGGGCAAGCCACCATGGTGATCCCATCCCTGATGATACAACTGAACAAATTTTACGTCTTTCTCAATGAGTTTGCGGGCTAATATACAATTGGCTGCATAGGTGCCCGGATCTTTGCTATCGGGGCCATACATTTTAAATACTTCTTCTGGCTCATCACTTATATCCATAGCATCAGGAACGGAAGTCTGCATCCTATAAGCCATTTCATACTGTGCAATGCGCGCCTCAACTTCCGGATCTTCATTCAATTCATTCTGCAGTCTGTTTAATTTTGTCAGGTACTCCAGCATCTCCTTTCGGTCCGTACCATCGTATCCTTCCGGATTGTCCAGGAACAAAACAGGATCTTTACCAGCCCTGAACTGCACACCCTGATGTTCGGAGTCTAAAAATCCGTTACCCCACAACCTGGCGTATAGGGGCTGATCCTTTACGGCATTTTTTGAAACCAACACGACAAACGTCGGAAGATTTCTGTTATCCGAACCCAAGCCATAGCTTACCCATGATCCAATCGAAGGCCTGCCGGGAAGTTGATTACCGGTCTGGAAAAATGTCAACGCCGGATCATGGTTGATGGCTTCTGTATACAATGATTTAATGATGCACAAATCATCCACAACTTCAGCGGTATACGGAAGTAATTCACTTACCCACGTCCGTGATTGTCCATGCTGGTTGAATTTATAAAGAGAGGGCACAATCGGTAAAATACTTTGATTGGCACTCATACTAGTAAGCCGTTGTCCTTGCCGCACTGAATCTGGAAGATCCTGCCCGAACATATTGGCTAGCTTCGGTTTATAATCGAACGTTTCAAACTGCGAAGGTCCGCCACTCATACACAAATACACCACACGCTTTGCTCTTGGCGCAAAATGTGGAATGGCGCGGAGAATTTCTTCTTCCAGGTTTTCGGATGGGTTCTTACCTGCTGATGCACCCGCAGTCTGACCAAAAAGTGTTTTACCAGCCAACGAACTTAAAGCCATAGCCCCAATACCCAGGGATGTCTTGGCTAGAAAAGTACGTCTATCCAGTTTTTTTTTCAACGGATCAAACTCAGGAAGCCGGAATGGTTCTTTATGATGATCAGACATGGTCTATCGTTTCGTTAATGTTGCATCTGAATTCAAAATAACACTTGCTACGACGGCATTTGCCGCTACTAGCGCCGGGTCCATATTTTTGCCTACCACATACTGCCCGGCCCTTAACCATCCCGTTGCTCTTTTCG
>DATHIE010000156.1:0-2137 GCA_035316905.1 Chryseolinea sp.
GTAATACATTTGAGATGGTGCGTGAGTTGGGTTTCACCTTCTAAGGCTACGATACAAGATTGATGCAAAAAACCATAATATAGTATAGCATGAAAGTTTCTAAAGACAATCCGAAAAAACGAGCAAGCGGTCTAAAGCCATTGCAGCCAAGAAGAAGGTTGTTCGAAAGTCTGCCAAAGCAGTTAGCAAAAAATCCGGTTACGCCGCCTATGTACGCGATCATACCAAAGCATACCGCACACTTGCTACCATCGACGACGACACGCTCAATTCCGTTCGATCAATTGTCGCAAAAGTGCGAGCTAAACGAGGCGTTAAGTAACCCTCAAATGATAAAATCAAAGCTCTCCACATTAAGTCCGCTTTTTGTGTGACTATGATTGTAAGACGTGCCAATTAAAACAAAAAGGGCAGACAAAGCCGCCTGCTCCCAACAATTATAGTTTGTTTAGGGATTTAGGTTTTTAGTGTATATACGTAACCATCAAAAAGATGCCGACCCTTAGTTTTCCCGCAAAAATTAAAACATTTGTTAACGTCGCAGCTCACTACGCATTCGCTCAAATGTCCGACGCCCTCAATCTCCACGACCTTCCAACTTAACAAAAACGAAAGGGCAAGTAAATCTACCTGCCCCTTACGTTGCGTTTGATCCCTGGCTTGTTGTCATTCGCGAAGCGAAGGTAAGGATTATGTGAGCAGTGAAAATGGAGAGGGTGTATGGTTTTCCAGAGGGATTGATGTTTCGTTGGACCGAAGGTCCGAATCCAGCGGGATCACAGCAGCGCCTCTTGGAACCACCAAGAGGCATTTTTTTTGAAGTGTATCAAAATCCATTAAATTTCAAGGTGCGAGCGTCTTAGAGCGTCATTCGGCATCTTGTCACCTCAAACTTTTTTATACTTAAACTGTCCCCCTTCTTCTTTGAGATATAAAAAGCGAAGACCTTTCTTCAGTATGAAAGTTCTTCGCTAGTAGGGACGTCAGTTATATTTTATGTTTGTCCATTGAATGGAAACAACAACAGGAGTATCTAAGTCAGGTTTGTCATCATTTCCCACCAAGTAAACTGTTCTTTTTGTCGCCATTTTAAGTCCTTGGATATTCTGGTAATCGGATAAATAATGTGCACATGATACATTACCTGCAATTTCTACTTTATAGTCCAGTCTTCTTATCAGGCCCTCTGTGTCTATATACAACACTTGTTCTTTGCTATGGGTAGCGATATCTTTTGGCCATTTCACAACCAAACGTTGCCACGTTTCACCGCTTTCTTCCCAAGGGTCAATCTCCGTTAATTCAAAACCTGGACGCACAAATTGGAACGGCGTATTAAAATAATTCCAAGTTGCATAGCCTGAAAAATAAGCCAATTGCAAATTGCTCCACTTCGTTTCCCAAATATGTCCTTTGTACGATGACCTGGGATCATACAATTCTTCAACAAGCTCACCGGCGACGGTTTCAATTGCTATCCTGTCAGGAGTGTATGCTGTATGCCATTGGTTATTGGGTATGTGAGATGCCTTCTGTTCAAGAAGGCTAACTACGACATCCACCTCTTCTATTTCTCCGGCATGTCCCTTCATTCCCCATAGCTCACCGCCGACATGGGTGTGTGCCGAAACAGCAATAAATTTTCTCCAAGCATTGAGGCCTCCATGGGCATTGATGGTACGTTCTAATAGAGTATTCATTTTTTATTTTGTTTAGTTAATTAAAAGTTTATTCCTGGGCGTTTTAACAAGAATGACGCAACCTATGGCAACGAGCGTTCCGTGAACTTCATTCATTTGCTATAACTGTCTACTTCAATGACTGCATCAGCAAAAGCCTGTGGGGCCTCCTGTGGAAAGTTGTGACCGATACCCCTGAATAGCCAATGTGAATACTTGCCAGAAAACTTCCCTGCGTAGGATTTTCCATCTGCCGCTGCACCCTCAAAATCACTTCCAATGGTGATTGCAGGGACAGTGATGATCGGAGCTTCTGCAAGTTTGATTTCCAGATGGTCGTATTTCGGCTCGCCTTTAGCTAAACTCTGCCTCCAGCGGTAGTTGTGGATCACGATGGCAACATGATCCGCGTTGTTTAAGGCTGCTGCACTGCGATCAAACGTAGCATCATCAAAGTC
>DATHIE010000157.1:0-3632 GCA_035316905.1 Chryseolinea sp.
TCTTCAAAGTAATTTCCGGAGAAGTGACCACCACGTCTGAATTGCTCAACAGTCAGACTGGTTCATTAGAACGTTTCCACCAGCTTTTCATTATGGATGGAAAAACCAGGAATCCGGTTGAGAAGCTTGTGGCCGGCGACATCGGTGCAACGCTGAAGCTCAAAGACACTTACACGAACCAGACCCTTCACGCGAAAGGGTATGACATTGTCGTCAGACCGATCGAGTTTCCGGAGCCACGGATTCGCACCGCGGTAATAGCTCTGAGCAAGAAGGATGATGAAAAGATCGGCGAAGTCTTGCAAAAGATTCACCAGGAAGATCCGACGCTGGAGGTAGAGTATTCGAAAGAGATCAAGCAGCTGATTATATCCGGCCAGGGAGAATTGCACCTTGCGGTTTGCAAGTGGTATCTGGAAAACGTTTACAAACTTCAGGTTGACTTTGAAACGCCCCGGATTTCCTACCGTGAAACGATTCGCAAACCAGCGCAGGCAAGCTACCGTCACAAAAAGCAATCAGGTGGTGCAGGGCAGTTTGGCGAAGTTCACATGAAGATTGAACCGTATGTGGAAGGAATGCCTGAACCGACTGATTTCAGTATCCGCGGTAAGGAAGTTGTCGATTTAGATTGGGGAGGAAAGCTGGTATTTTACAATTGCATCGTGGGAGGAGTGATCGACACCCGCTTTATACCATCGATCCTTAAAGGTGTGATGGAAAAAATGGAGGAAGGTCCGATAACCGGATCTTATGTGCGCGATGTACGTGTCATGGTTTATGATGGAAAAATGCACCCTGTTGATTCAAATGATATTTCATTCAAGATTGCCGGTATGATGGCTTTCAAGGATGCATTCCTCAGGTCTGAACCTCAACTTCTCGAGCCGATCTATGATCTGGAGGTGTTGCTCCCCGAGGACGTGATGGGTGAAGTTATGGGAGATCTGCAGACCAGGCGGTCGCTGATAATGGGGATGGATAGTAAGGGGAATTACCAGATCATCAGGGCTAGAACACCACTTGCGGAGCTAGACCGCTACTCCACAACACTTCGCTCGCTGTCGCAAGGTCGGGCACGCTTCACTCAGAAGTTTGCTGATTTTTCGCCAGTTCCGTTCGAGATCCAGCAGAAGCTGGCCAAGCAGACAGCCGAACTCGAAATGGCGTAAGCTTTTTTGGAATATATTATCTTTACTAGCAAGGTCCGGCAGATGCGCTGCCGGACCTTTTTCTTGGTAAAATGGAATTAGCCAGCGGGGGGTTTCCCCTCCACGGCGTGTAAAATTTCACTTAAACCTAAATTCTGGAAAACCAAGTTTTGGCAACGATTGTTTAAATAATGACTTTTTCTAGCTTTGCTTAATCCGGTCCGAGCCCAGTGAACAACGCCATTGTCATTATCCCTACGTATAAAGAACGCGAGAACATCCGTGCTATCATTGACACTGTGTTTGGCCTCCCCAAAGATTTTCACATTCTCATAGTGGATGATAATTCCCCAGACGGGACTCCGGAAATTGTGGAGCAGATGCAGAGCGGTTACAATGACGACAAAGAAACCAAGCTGCATCTTGTAAAGCGCAATGGAAAGCTTGGATTAGGCACCGCTTATATTACTGGATTCAAGTATGCGATCGAAAAAGGCTATGACTTCATTCTGGAGATGGATGCCGATTTTTCTCATGACCCGAAAGACCTTGTCAATCTTTACCTAACCTGTGCGGAAGGTGGAAGCGATGTGGCCATCGGATCCAGGTATGCTACCGGGGTAAACGTTGTCAACTGGCCAATCGGAAGAGTGCTACTCTCCTATTTCGCCAGCAGTTATGTGCGGCTAATAACCAGCATGCCGATACGCGATACTACGGCGGGCTTTGTTTGCTACCGGCGAAAAGTTCTGGAAACAATCCCATTAGATCAGGTCAAATTCGTTGGATATGCCTTCCAGATCGAAATGAAATTTCTGGCGTGGAAATTCGGGTTCAACCTCAACGAGGTGCCCATCATCTTCACCGAACGCACCCGCGGCGAGTCAAAAATGTCAGCAGGTATTTTCAAGGAAGCGTTCTTCGGTGTCTTGCAAATGACAATACAAAGCTGGTTTAAGAAGTACATTCCTTTTGGACAGTCTTCTTAAAAACTACTCCGCATTTCTACAGGTCACGCTTATTCCTGGTATCCAACAAATGTTATTGGACCAACGTGAGATTTCACCAGCTCCAGATCAGGTTCAGTGATTTCGGCCTCGTAGCCGTCCTCTTTGAGCATGTTCAGAATATCCTCTGCAGCTTCTCGTTGTTTATAAATGTGATAATCCTCGCGGGCAAATACCGGATAACGTCCCAGCTTCTGTTCACGATCAACAAAGTTAAATCCACATAAAAACAACTTGCTGTCTTTGTGCTGGATGCGGTACAAAGGCATCTGAGGATATTGTTGTAACCATTCTACAACTTCTTCGCGCGTTCCCTGGATGACTTCTGTCAGCTTGTAGATCTTCATCACTTCTCCCTGGTTTGGTTTATCCAACATCCGCAGATCGAAATTATGAACGTAAGACGACAAGCCTACACAACCACACAAGACCATAAGCGGGTTCTGAGCATCACCGTGGAGTCTCACATCTAGGTTCTTTGCATTAAAGAACGCCTGAAGTCGACGGTTTCTCTTTTGAATTGTGCTGGTCAGGTCGGGCCTAACCGGATTTTTAAATTTTAACTGCATAACATTTAAACATTTCGAATAAGGTGGGCTCCCTATTAAAACAAAAATATAAAAAAGTTTGTGTATTGCCCTCCACTACTAATCAAAACGGATAGTTTTAATCGGATTAATCCTTGCAATCACCATTGTCGGTAGCAGCAGCACGAAAGTAACAACTAAGAAGGTTAAAATGTTTAGAATTAATACAATATCCCAATGCCAGCCTATGGGAACAAAGCTCATATAATAATCGTGTGGGTTTAACTTAACGATTTTGAATTGATATTGGAGAAAACAAAGCCCCAAACCGATAACATTTCCAAGGAGCAATCCTTTAATTATTAAACTTATACCGTTAAAAATAAATATTGACCGAATAAAACGATCATTCCCGCCGAGAGCCTTTAGCATTCCAATCATTTGTGTGCGCTCCATTACAAGGATCAATACAATTGAAATCATGTTAACACAAACCACTATAAGAATAATTCCCAAAAGTATTTTTACTTGTCTGCTTAATAGATTGAGCCATTCGAATACCTGAATAAATTTATCACTGATCCGTTCGATATTGAGGTCGAAATCCATTGTTTCGCCAATCGCAAACCCCACTTCATCAACCCTGGAAACGTCCTTGACAAATACTTCTAGTCCTCCGGCAAGGCTGTCAGACCAGTCATTTAACCGCTGAATCATGCGTATATCGCTGATAACAACCTTACTGTCAAAGTATTCGGAAAGATTTGTTTCGTAGATGCCAGTGACTTTCAGTCGCCTTGCGCGCGGCGGACTTTGAAAAAAATGTATGATGATGTCGTCGCCTACGTGAGCATTTATCTTATTTGAAATGATTCTACTTATAACGACTTCGTTCGCATAACCGGAATCAGGGAAGTGAATGAACTCACCTTCCACCAGGTTATCTC
>DATHIE010000158.1:0-14592 GCA_035316905.1 Chryseolinea sp.
GCTACCTCCAAGATCTCTTCAATACTTGCCGGCTTGAGATTGTCCGGATCACAATCGTCTGTCAGAACTGAAACAGCGCAGCATTGAAGGTTCATGTGGTTGGCGACGATCACTTCGGGAACGGTGCTCATTCCCACAGCGTCAGCACCAATGCGATGCAGAAAGCGATACTCTGCGCGTGTTTCAAGATTGGGTCCCGTAACTCCGACGTAGACCCCGACATTCAATCTTATGTTCTTCTCCTTTGCAATTCTTATGAGATGTTCATTGAGTATTTTATTGTAAGGCGCACTCATGTCTGGAAATCGCGGTCCGAACCGCTCATCGTTTCGTCCTCTCAATGGATTTTCCGACTGCATATTGATATGGTCATCGATCAACATTAGCTCACCCTTTTTCCAATCGAGGTTCAGATTGCCGGCTGCATTTGATATCAGGAGATTTTTAACACCTAACATTTTCATGACCCTCACCGGCAATGTAATTTGTTGCATGTCATAGCCTTCATAGTAGTGAAAGCGACCCTGCATTGCGAGCACTTTCTTTCCATGTATATTCCCAAAGATCAGTCGGCCTTTGTGGAATTCAACCGTTGAGACAGGGAAATGTGGAATCGAACGGTATTCAATGGCTATCGCGTGCTGAACCTGCTCTATGAAGGAGCTGCCCAGACCGGTGCCGAGGATAACAGCAACTTCCGGATCGATTATGCCATGACCTTTGAGAAAGTCAGCTGCTTCCTGTACGTGATCAAACATGAGATTGTTGGAACGACCGATAAGATAGGAATTGATCGTGTGAAAAGAAAAACCCTATTTCAGGAGACCTCCATTCAATCGCAGTAATTCCGTTTCGGCAACCTTAGCAAGATACCGGGCATTGATCAGCCGGTTATAGGCGTCTGCCAAACTTTGTTGAGCTGTACGCAATTCGATGAATGTTGTAGCGCCGCGTTTGAAAGTTTCAAGAGTTATATATAGGTTCTCCTTAGCCAGAAGTATGTTCTCTTCTTCAATGAGCAAAACATCTTTTGCATTGTCATAGCTTACATAAGCGTTCTTAACGGCAACGTCAACTGTCACTTTTGATTGCTGGTATAGCAGCATGGTCCGGTCAACGGTTATACGAGCCTGCTGAATGTTCCTTCTGTTAATAAAGCCATTTATAATCGGAAAATTCACAGAAAAGCCATAGTTGAGGCCCTTGTTCTGATTTGTCAATGGCGAAAACGGGTTAGTTGCCAAATTGCTTTCGGAACGGGTAAAATTGTATGACGAATTAAAATTCAGAAACGGATACTTCTCTCCTTTTCGCTCCCGCAAGGAGAGCGCAGCAATGTCGAGATCCTTTTTTGCAGATAGTAAGCCAAAATTCGTGTTGTCAATATTTGTGGAAATGGTCTCTTCCTCGATATCGAGATTGATATAGATAGAATCTGATACCTCATACACCGGCGGAAGCTGCATGCCGATTAATCCGTTCAATTGATCCTTCAACTGTGCTATTAGAGTTTGCTGAACCAGGACGGCCGTGCGTTGTGAATTCAAATCCACTTTTGCCTGCAATAATTCTGGTTTTGCCGCCGTACCTACCTCCAACCTGCGGTCGGCGAGCCTAACCCGTTCTTCGCTAACGCCCATCTGCTCTCTGATCGCATTAAGTTGTTGCTTCTGTCTTACAATATTGTAGTAGTTGTTGGAGACATCAGCAATGGTATTCACCATTTGGTTTTTCACGTTCAACTCACCCTGTGCTTCAATTTGTGCTATTCTCTCGCGTGAGGCGAACATTCTGCCCCCATCGAACAGCAACCAGTTTAGTTGAACGTTTCCTATAAGGTTGTTTGTCCTTATGCCGTCCCTCACAACTACAGAGTCGTTTGCAAGCGTCTGTTCTGAATTACTTCTGTTCCAGGTACGTATTCCATTAGCTTGTATAACGGGTAGAAAAGCCCCGACAACATATTTGTCATCCGTCGCTGCGCTATATGCAAAATTCTTAGAAACAAGAATATCGTAGTTCTTTTCCAGTGCCAGAGCAATTACCTCTTCAAGCGTAATAACTTGATCTTGCGCACTGGCTGAATTAAAAATGTGGATTAATATAACTACAGATAACAGCCTACTAAGCTTCATAAACCAGTTCCCTTTGTTTAGGAGTTTCTTCACCGAAATCAACGTGTTTCCTTTGACGTGATAAGAACGTATACATTGCAGGAATTACGAAGAGGGTGAGGATTAAGGAGAACATAACGCCTCCGACGATAACGATTCCCAATGGCTGACGGCTTGTCGATGCTGCACCGATTGACAATGCCAACGGCAATGAACCAAGCGCCATTGTCAAGCTTGTCATAAGGATAGGGCGAAGACGCAATCGCGAAGCCTCAACAACGGCGTCTATCCTGGACAAACCTTCCTCTCTCTTCTGATTAGCAAACTCGACAATCAGGATTCCATTTTTGGTAACAAGCCCTATCAGCATGATCATGCCGATCTGTGAGAATATGTTAAACGTTTGTCCGAAAAGTGCCAGCGCAAGGAAGGCACCTGCAATGGCCAAAGGCACTGTACATATGATAGTCAGAGGATCAACAAAGCTTTCGAACTGCGCCGCGAGGACAAGGTAAATGAGTACTAAAGCCAGAAGGAAAGCGAATGATGTATTGCTTGAGCTTTCGGCATAATCACGTGATGAACCTGAAAGAGAAGTTGTAAACGTATCGTCCAGAATATTTGCCTTAATTTCCTCCATTGCCTTTATTCCATCACCAATGGTGCGGCCAGGCGCAAGTCCGGCTTCAATCGTTGCAGACTTATATCGGTTGAAGTGATACAACGACGGCGGGGTTGTTGATTCCTCCACAGTTACAAGGTTGTCAATGGAAACGAGCCTTCCGGAAGCGGTGCGTACGTATAGGCTCTTTAAATCATCGGGATCATCCCTGTTAAGTCTCTTCACCTGTCCCATCACCTGGTATTGCTTACCTTCTCTTGTGAAGTAGCCGAAGCGAAGATTACTATATGCAAGTTGTAATGTCTGAGCGATGTCCTGAACACTGACTCCGAGTTGAGATGCCTTTAAGCGATTGATCTCAACTCTCAATTCCGGTTTGTTAAATTTCAAATTGACGTCTGCTCCCTGAAGGGCAGGGTGAATACGCGCTGCCTCCAAAAACTTCGGCAACACTTCTTTCAATTTGTCGAAGTTGTTGTTCTGAATTACAAATTGGACAGGCCGGCCGCCTCGTCTGTTTACTTGTATAGTCTGCTCTTGGTTAGGGAATGCCTGACCTTGCGAAAAATTTCCAAGATTCCTGCTGACCATATCGACGATCTCCTGCTGCGATCGGTCGCGTTCACTGGGATCTACAAGCGTCACCCGCACGAAGCCCATGTTCACTGAACCAGAGCCCGTAAAACCGGGAGCGGTGACCGATAAAGCAGTCTTGTACTCAGGCACGGAATCCTGGACAAACTGGACCATCGTCTGAACGAAATTGTCCATGTAGTCGTATGAAGTTCCTTCAACGGCAGAAAGCTGTAAATGGAACTGATTGCGATCCTCCATCGGAGCCAGTTCCGATTGAATATTGGTGTAAACGAGGTATGCTGAACCAAGACATACCACTATTATAACAATCGACACCCATCTAAATCTCATGAATCCTGACAACCATCTTTGATAGCCGGATTCCATACCGGCAAAGAACGGTTCTGTCACACGATAAAACCATGAATGCTCATGTTTGCTGCGGGTTAGTTTCACACTCAATACCGGTGTTAGCGTCAGAGACACAAAACAGGAAATCAAGACTGCTCCGGCTACCACAACTCCGAATTCTCTGAAAAGTCTGCCAACAAATCCCTCTAGAAAAAAGACAGGCAGAAACACAACGGCCAGGGTAATGGAGGTTGAAATGACAGCGAAGAAGATTTCCTTAGAGCCTTCCCTCGCCGCCTGGTATTTGTTCATCCCCCCCTCGAGTTTCTTGTAGATGTTTTCCGTAACCACTATACCATCGTCAACCACAAGACCGGTAGCGAGTACGATCCCTAACATAGTCAACACGTTGATTGAGAATCCAAACAAATACATGACGAAGAAAGTAGCGAGTAACGACACGGGTATGTCGATCAGCGGACGGATGGCAATAACAAAGTCACGGAAGAATAAATAAATGACAAGAACAACCAATAAGAACGAAATGACCAGTGTCTCTTCTACTTCGGAAATCGATCGCTTGATGAAGATCGTTTGATCCATAGATATGTTGAGCTTAATGTCCTCAGGCATATCTTTTTTGATCTGGTCAAGTTTCTTGTAGAACTCATCGGAGATCTCAACATAGTTGGAACCTGGAAGTGGTATGATGCCCAGACCCACCATTGGAATATTACTTTCGCGAAGCACCGATTCTTCATTTTCAGGGCCAAGCACAACTTCACCGACATCCTTTATCCTGATGTCGCCATCGCCTGAAGACCTTATAATGACGTTCGAAAAATCTTCCTCTGTATATAGTCTGCCAAAAGTCCGAACGGTAAGCTCGGTTGAGTTGCCGGCAATCTTTCCCGAGGGCAGTTCGACATTTTCCTTGTTTAATGCAGACTGAACATCGAGGGGTGTTAGACCATAAGCGCTGAGCTTCGCAGGATCCAGCCATATCCGCATTGCGTATCTTTTTTCTCCCCAGACCTGGATGCTACTTACACCCGGTATCGTCTGTAGTCGTTCAACAATGTTATTGTTTGCATATTCGGTTAGCTGGAGCGGATTCCGCGTACTGCTTTGAACGGTCATGGCAATGATGGCGTCCGAATTTGCATCCGCCTTCTGTACAACAGGTGGGCTCGTGAGGTCGGACGGCAATTGTCGGGCAGCCGAGGACACTTTGTCTCTTACGTCGTTGGCTGCCGCTTCTAGGTCGACGCCTAGTTCAAACTCGATATTGATGTTGCTCGAGCCTACACTTGATGAAGAGGTTATATTTCTGATCCCTGGAATTCCGTTGATAGCTTTTTCCAGTGGTTCGGTGATCTGAGATTCAATGATGTCGGCATTTGCACCAGAATAGTTTGCACGAACGTTAACGTTCGGCGGATCGATCGCAGGATAGTCGCGGATACCGAGGAACTTAAAACCGATGGCGCCGAACAACAAAAGTATGATGTTCATGACGAAAGCAAGTACCGGGCGCCTTAAACTTAATTCTGAGATATTCATAATCTAAGTTTTACTCTTGTTGATCACCTTTGAGCTTGGAGCTGATTGATCTTAATTTTTGCATTCGGCCTGATGGCCATTAACCCGGAAGTAACTACAGTGTCACCGACTTTCAGACCACTTACGATCTGAACAAAAACTGAATCTCGGACACCTGTTTCCACCACCGTATACAGTGCGCTATCCTTTCGGAATATAATTACCTGTTTGTTGCGCGCGGCCGGTATCACCGCCTGAGTCGGAATCATCAACGCTTTATCGTCTTTGCCCAACTGTAGGTTAACTTTAGCAAACACACCAGGGACCAATTCCCGATGCGTAGCCGAGACTTGAGCTCTTATCCGCAACGTACGTGTATTTTGATCTACGCTATTTTCAGTTGCTATCACAGTCGCACTATGGTATTGGTCTCCACCATCCACTTTAAATGAAACGGAATATCCTTTTACAATTTCCTTGGCATATTTTTCGGGAACTGAAAACTCCAGCTTCAGCCGATCAACCTGTCTTATAGTTGTAATAATATCGTTCGGTGATACATAAGAACCAAGGCTGAAATTACGTAGGCCAACCCTACCGTTGTATGGCGCTCTGATCTCCGTTTTTGAGATTGCAATTTTCGTTGCTTCCATGTCAGCTTTCAGGTTTTCGACATCAAGTTCGCTAAGGTCATAATCTTGCTGACTTATACCGTTTATCTTAAGGAGTTCGGCACTTCGCTCCTGTGTTTTCTCTTTTATCTGTAATTGGACCTGAAGTTTTTTCAACTGGGCCTGGAGGTCCTGATCGAACAGTTTGACGAGCATGGTCCCTTTTGAAGCCGTACCACCCTCCTGGATGTTGAGTTTAACCACTCTCCCGCCAACCTCAGCCCTCAGCTGTGTTTCTTCGAACGGCAAGAGTGAGCCAGGCACTTCTATCTTTTCACTTATCGGCCTTTCCTTCACCACAAACCCATCAACCTGAAGGGGTCCCTGCGAACGCCGAGCTCCGCCGGCTCCCCCAAGAGCCTGCTGGTCCTTTTTTGAGTTACAAGATGATAAAGTTAGAATGATCACAATTAAACCGACCAATCGTCTGGTTATATACATAAATGATTTCCAATAACTAATATTTAACACGCTCACTTTCGATCTGGTTCAGGGGAGAAAAATTCTAAATACGGGCAGTTTTACAGAGTAAAGTATGTAATTCCAAAATCTGCGGAATTAAAAGCACCGTTTCATCATTCCTAACGACAAAATCAGCCCTCTTCATTTTTTCTTCCTCTGGCATTTGATTCTTCACGATTGACCTTATTTGAGCTTCGGTGCGATGGCGATCCCGTATTAATACTCTTTTTATCCTGATGGACTCAGGAGCATTTACTACGATCACTTTATCCAATTGCTGGTTTGATCCTGCTTCAAAGAGTAAAGCCGCTTCCTTTAATACATAAGGAACGCCGATCTTGCTGTCAACCCATCGCTTATAGTCGATCCCCACTCGCGGATGAACCAGTTGGTTTAACTTTTTCAGTTGCTCCGCATCATTAAACACTCTCAAGCTAAGGTAGTTACGGTTCAGGCTCCCGTCGGTATTGTATGACAATTCTCCGAATTCTTTCTTGATGTTTGATATGAGTATTCCATCGGTGGTCATTAATTCTTTCGCATGGCTGTCTGCATCATAAACGGGTACGCCAAAGCATTGAAAAATCCTGCATACCAGGCTTTTGCCTGTACCTATGCCTCCTGTGATGCCGATTTGTTTCAGAGCACGCATAGATTACAATTTGATTTGTTTCGGAGCGCGCACAGATCAAAATTTGATAGAGATAGAATCAACTTTAAGGACCTTTGTGAACGGTGGGAGTCCTTCAAGACTCGGTAATACTTTTGTCACTCCTTTTGAAAAGTTTTCAAGATCAACAACCGCTCTGATAGAATCAACATTGTAAAAGTTCAGCATGCTTTCCGGAACGGCTACGGTACATATGATCTTTTTTCGCTCAATAAGCGGCCGTGCGTGTTTTGGAGTGTTGATCAACTCCAGTCGAACAGAATCATCCTTCTTTACCAGTTTGTCTACCTGGAATGTTATGTCCACGGTAGCCGGATTGCGTTTTATGTATTCGTCGTTCAGGAATCTAACTTCCACAACTTCCGTGAAGTTCTCGTCTATATTTCGCTGCGAGATCTTTAAGTAAACCAAATCCGGCAAGTTCTTTATCAATCGTTGCGGCCCTTCAAGCAACACCGAGTCTGGTGTGATATGTATTGGGCTGATCAATGCATATCCGTCCCTGAAGAACGCAGGTGGCAGGTCGAGCTTTAAAATGACCTTTCGCTCCGACTTAGGCTCAATTGCAAGTCGGATTGTGTCGGTCATCACAAAATTGATTTGAAAGTCAGTGAGCTGATTTGCGAAAAGCGCCGGCAACGTACTCCCAACGATCTTTTTTACATCAGAAGGTTTATCCAACGGTATGACCAGTGGAGGAACTTTTACTCCGACACTCCTTCGGAATAAATTCCAACCGATGCCGGTGACGTTCAATCGCACCATCTGCGGCAGAGGTCTGACTGGAACGTATCTTTCGTGGTCGTAATCAAAAAGGAGCGGGAAGCTGACCGTCGCTGAGTAACTTTTATTCAATGCGTTAAAAAACCAAAAGACCGTAGCTGCAAAAATGCAGAGCACTACGGCCTTCCAGTTTTTCTTGTTGAAGCGAAGGATGTTGAGTATAGAATTGACAAAGCTCATCTCATAACCACAAGGGATTTACAAACTCCAACCTGAAGAATTTCCTTTAAAATGGTAGTTGCTCCCGTGTCGGTATCGGTCATTTCTTAGCAGCTGCCTTTGTTGCTTCCTGTGAAATAGCAGTTTTATTGAAACGAATGCGTCCTCCTTTTTCAACTTCCAGAACAAACGTATCACCTTCGAGCTCGGCGATGTGACCGTGGGCTCCTCCAATAGTAACAACATAATCGCCCTTCTTGATCTCTTCGATGAATTTTTTCTGGTCTTTCGCCTTCTTCTGTTGAGGGCGGATCATAAAAAAGTAAAACACAAGAATAATTGCACCAAAGAAAACAAACTGGAAATAAGGATTAGAAGTCTGTTGGGCCTGTAATAAAATCGAGTACATAAAAATATTTTTTTAAGAGGTCAAAGTTATCTGAATTAAAACAAACATCCCAACCCGCCGCAGGCAGATTGGGATGCCGTGTATCTTCTTTTTAAGAAACTATTTCTTTACCGGTCCGTCGACTGCTGACTTGGGAGTAACCATTGCCTTAAACCTCAACACCGTTTGCTTCGGCCAGGTATTAGCTGTGACCGTAACAGTCTTATTTTGGATGTTGGGTTTGCCGTTGCTATCAAACTTGGCTTTAACGTACCCGGTACCTCCAGCAGGAATAGGTTCTTTTGTCCAGTCAGGGACTGTACAACCACACGATCCCTGGGCGCTTTGAATGATCAATGGAGCTGCACCCGTATTCTTGAACGCGTAGGTGTACTCTACTACCTGACCCTCGTTGATGGTGCCGAAGTCATGATCCGTCCCGGAGAACTCCATGACTGGAAGGGGTCCTTCCGGTTTTTCTTCAGGAGCCGGAGCTACAGGTGTAGCTGTTGGAGTTGCTGTCGGAGATTTCTTGCCTTCCAGCTCAGCGAGCCTGCTTTCCAACTGCGCGATTTTTTTCTCCGCATCCCGATCTTTGCAGGATGTGCTGACCACTGTCACCATCACTGCAATAAACAAGGTCTTTAACATGGTGCTTTTCATACTCATTCTAAAATTTATCCTTCTATTATTTAATTAAACGTTCTAACCCTTCTTTCCCCGAATCTGTTCCAATAACTCGTCAACATCTTCGAGAAGCCTCTCAGCTTTGTTCTTTGCCTCATCAACAACCTTCTGGCCTTGTGACTTCGCCTCCGTCGTTAGCGGCGTTTCCTTCCCTGAAACAAAATCGTTGATAAGCTCTTGCAGCATATTTCGATACTTATCCAGTTGGAAAGAGAGCTTCTCGCGGGTAGCTGTACCCTTGTCAGGCGCGTAAAGTATACCAAGGATGGCTCCTGCGGCGGCTCCGAACAGAAAAGCTATCAGCGTGTTTCCGCTTTTTTTGCTCATAAAACATCAAATTAATTAGGGTTCGGCTGCAAATTCAAGATTTTAACAATTTTTAACAAATCCTGTCTGATGAACGGGGCGATACTGAAAAATTAATGAGCGCTGTCCGTCCTTAGCGATTATCAATTAATCCACGTCCGCTCTTCTTCACTTCTCCGGATTGCTTCAATTCCTTCGCGATTACGTCCAAAATACCGTTGATGAATTGCCGGCTTTTGGGAGTGCTGTAATTTTTTGCCAGCTCGATGTACTCGTTCATTGAAACCTTGACAGGGATATTGGGAAAAACAATCAATTCGGCGATTGCCATTTCGAGTATCATCCGATCCGTCAATGGAAGACGATCAACCTCCCAGTTGCGGGTATTGTTCGCCACAAGGTCCTTGAATTTGGCCTCAAGGTTAGCGGCTTTTTGATATAACTTTTCGATAAACTGCTTATCGTCATCCCAGTTTACGGACAATGTATGCAATGTGAGTGGCGTTTTGGCCTCAGGGTCATATGACTTCACCGTTTTTTCGACCAGGCCTTTTACGATATCCTTGTCTTCCGCCCACCTCAAAATCTCCTCTTCAAAAAAGTCGTTGATCACGGTCTTGCCAAGGATGAGCTTTTTGAACAGGTGATTGATGAATTTCTTTTGATCCTCGAATGAGGGATTCTTCTTGTCAAGGTTATTGAGGTATTCGTTATCCTGTCGGATCACATCCCGGAACCAGACCTTCACGCGGTCGCGTTTGTCCTCCCAGGTCTTACCAAATTTCAACGCTTCTTTCCTCAGCACTTCACTATTGCGAAGTGCTTTTATCCAGGCGTTGTTAACAAAATTTTTATGGCTGACTTTCTTATCGGCTTCCGCTACCTCGGAAAAGGCGGGGACGAGACTCAACACAGCGATGTATTGGTTATAGATCTTTTCCACTTCCGTTACCAGATTTTTCAGGAAAAAATCGGTGTCCTTTTTGGATTGATTTTGATAGAACTGGAAAGAGTCATTAACTGTCTTTTTGATTTTTGGATCATTGTGATCGACTTCCCTTTCCCCATTTGCAAATCCTTTTTCAAACAGCAAAAGTGCTTCCTTCTTCTGGGAACTCAGTTGCTGTTTGTCCTGCACCTCCATTGAATTCAAATCGGGTGAAAACACATCTCCAATCATTTCAAGGGACAGCTCATAGTTTGCATCCTTGCATTGTTGAAGTGCAAACAGGTTTTGCATTACTTTGATCCGAAGACTTCTCCTGTTAAGCATGATAAAGAACTACTAAATGTAATATATCCAAGTTCCAATACGGCGCAGATTGTCACTCCGTTGTCATTTCCCGATCTGCGTTCCGACGACGGGGACAAAAATATAAACATCCTTCAAGCTTTCATCCATATCATTCACTAAAGGCTGTTATAATATTTGATGGAGGGTATTTCGAGTCTGATTTGAATTACAGCCGTTTATCGTAGTTTTAGGGCCGTCAAAAGCGGTTCAGCAGTGTCTTTGGAATACGAAAGTTTCAAACGTTTGCGAGAACTATTGGAAGAAATTATCGTTTTAACTGGGCGGTCAGGAATTTTTTGAATGAAAGAGTTAAAGTACCTCAACAAATATCTCGCGAAGTATAAATGGCACCTGATCCTTGGAACGATATTTATTATCATTTCCAACTTCTTTCAGATCATCCCGGCCCAGCTTGTGCGTCTCTCCATCGACCACGTCGTAGAGAACCTAAGAGTATACCAGTCATTTGAAGGTTCAAAGCTTCAGGACAGTTTTTTTAAGGTTTTCGCTTTCGGCATCGTTATTTATGCCGGGTTGATACTTTTGATGGCTCTCCTGAGGGGTATATTCCTTTATTTCGTGAGACAAACTCTGATTGTAATGTCGAGGTTGATCGAGTATGATTTGAAGAATGAAATATTCGAGCACTACCAATCGCTTCCATTGAGCTTCTACCGTCGAAACAACACGGGCGATCTTATGAACCGGATCTCTGAGGATGTAAGCCGGGTCCGGATGTACATCGGTCCCTCGATTATGTACGGAATAACCCTAACCACGCTTTTCCTCACTCTGATCCCAATCATGTTCCACGTCAATGCAGAATTAACATGGTATGCGATCAGTCCGCTCCCTATTCTTTCGCTCAGTATTTTCCTCGTTCATAATCGAGTGGAAAGACTTTCAGAAAAAATTCAACAGAGTCAGTCAAGGCTATCGACGTTCGTGCAGGAAGCTTTCAGTGGTATTCGGGTGCTTAAATCATTTAACCGCGAGAATGAATCCCTTCACAACTTCACACTGGAAACTGACCAGTATAAAAAGCAATCGCTTAAGCTAACAACGGTGCAAGCCCTTTTTTTTCCTCTGATCATGGGGCTTATCGGAATCAGCACTATTCTCACGGTGTATGCTGGTAGTGCACAGGTTATAAACGGAAACGTTACTCTTGGAAACATTGCCGAGTTTGTGATCTATGTGAACCTCCTGACCTGGCCGGTTGCACAGTTGGGTTGGACCAGCAGTCTCGTTCAGAGAGCTGAAGCATCGCAGCGACGCATCAATGAGTTCTTAAAGACGAAGACCAATATCATTTCTGAAAAAGATATCGATCGGGAAATTGCAGGCAAGGTGGAATTCAAGAATGTAAGCTTCACCTACCCTGATACCGGCATCAAGGCAATTAAGGATATTTCATTCACCATTAATCCGGGCGAGTCACTTGCTATAATAGGAACAACCGGTTCCGGAAAGAGCACAGTCTCTTATCTGGTATCCAGACTTTATGATGTTAGAGGAGGAGAGATATTTATCGACGATATTCCAATAACTCATTATGATCTTCACTCTTTGAGAAGCCAGATCGGTTACGTGCCGCAGGATGTGTTCCTGTTCAGTGATACCATTTTCAACAATATTGGCTTCGGGATAAAGAAGCCTGAAGAAGCAAAGATCCTTCAGGCTGCGCGCGACGCTGATGTATATGAGAATATCATGGCGTTTCCACAGGGATTTGCTACGAGGATCGGTGAGCGAGGTATTACCTTGTCAGGAGGGCAGAAACAACGTGTCTCAATTGCACGCGCAATCGTAAGAGAACCGAAGATATTAATGCTGGATGATGCTTTATCAGCTGTGGATACAAAGACTGAGAACAATATTCTCAACAGCATGAAACGGCTGATGCAAGGAAGGACAACCATCATCATTTCGCACAGGGTGTCTTCTGCTAAGTTGGCGAATAAGATCATCGTACTTGTCGATGGATATATCGTTGAGGAGGGCACGCACGAATCATTGCTAGCCAAAGACGGATTTTACAAAGATCTCTTTGACAAACAGGGGCAGCTGGAAGAAATCGAAACGAAGGACGAGCTGCCGTTGGATGACGTCTCCGGGTAGCTGGGTACCTGGATGGCTAGGTACCTGGCAGCCTTAGCAACCGTCGTTAAGTAATTTCAAAATTCTTTTGACGGAACCGTCTTCTTTCTTGACCGCCTCAATCACAAGTAGATCTCCATGTTCTGCATGTAGTAAAATCTCCGTTATATCAACCTTAATCTGTTTTGGATCAGATTTTTCTTTGCCGGGAATAAGAACTTTATTTCCATTTCTTCTCAAATACACATAAAAGGGAAGTTCCATCGCTTCAGTTACAGGCGCTCCCTTAATTACCGTCAATTCGCCAATTGATGTCAAGCTAAATTCGCCATAGTCTAAAGGCTTTCCGTCTAACATGAGCGGATTGGATAGAAATATTCCTACTTCATCCCCGGTAATAGCGTATTCGTTGTCTTGCATTACTTCCTTTGCTCGTTCGTTTGCTCGCTCTGTCCTGACTGTCCAATCGCGACTAAATTTTAGCATCGCATTGTAATTAAAAGAATCTTGGGCAAATGTCCGTAAACCAATAATTGACGATAGAAGAATCAATAGGGTGGTCGATTTTTTCAAATATTTCATAAAAAAGCCATTTGATTTTGCGTAACTAAATCTACGCATTAATAGTGCCAGCGATCGTAAACAAGTGGTTAAAAAAAAATGTAAATGCAGGTAAATTCCAGCAAATGTCTTTTTGGCGCCCTAGCTACCCAGGTACCTAGGTAGCCAGGTACCTGATATAGTCGTTGTTAAAAATTAAAGCGCGCACCCGCAGCCGCGAATGCTCTAAATGTTAGTGGACGATCTGCAAACTCCAAAAGAACACTAACCTCACCGAACAGAGTCAACGGAATGTCATCGAAGGTGTATTCCATTCCTGCGATACCTTCAGGGCCAAAGTCAATATCCGTTCTCTTGTCTGATTCTTGCGCATCATTAGGAAGTTCATAGCTATAGGTCACCGTTGCAAACTTTAGCATGGCACCTGCTCCCCAATACCAACCCAGTTTTCCCACCATACCTTCCACGGGAATGTCATATTGAAAAAGATATCGGCCCTGGAAATAAACAGTGCTGTTCAACTTGTGCGACCGATAGCTAAAATCATCATAACGGTCAAAATCCTCAAACGAATTCTTGTAATAGGTTTTGTTCCATCCCATGCCGGCAGTTCCTATTCCGAATTCGAATGCCCGGTCGTTGGGAAGATATCGTTTATAAGTCAAACCCAGCGGATTGCCTATCCGCAGTCCGATACCCTGCTTTTGCGCAAACGCACTTATGGTCGTAGCCAAAAATAAAATCACCATCACACTTCTCATGCTCTCAAAAAATTTAAAGTAATTAGAAAATGTATCGCAGTCCTACGCCTCCCTCTATACGACTCCAGCCAGGGTCGGCCAGTACGTCGTAGAAGTATTCCAACTCCATAAAGGCGGAGATTGGAATCTTAAAGTATGCATATTCAATTCCCACCACGGCTTGTGGGCCCATTGTAAATCTTGTTCTTTCGAATCGTCCGAACTCATCCTCCGAGGCGAGAGTTTCCGCATAGGTATAATCATATTGGAGCTTCGTGTTTTTCAATTCCCATCCAGCTCCGATATAAGCCTGCAATCCAGGTGCTACTTTCGATGCATCAAATGAATAGAGCAGCTTGACCTCGCCAATCAAATCGGACAAAACTTTGTGCGTATAATATTCGATACTCGCGTCGCTAGTCGAAAAAGTGTCGGTGACAACGTATTGATCAAACTTCTCGCGGAAATAACGGTTATACAATCCGCTGGATGCTTTACCGATATCGGCCGCTATGGCAAATTTGTCATTCGCGTAGTACTTGTAGGTTATGGCGAAAGGATCACCA
>DATHIE010000159.1:0-12505 GCA_035316905.1 Chryseolinea sp.
ATCGAAGATGGGTGATTATCTGAACCGATCATCTGAGCCATTTAATGAACATGAACCGGTTGATAGCTCGGCCGCGTCGATAACAGCTCAGGGACTTCTGCGTTTGGGTAATTTTTTGAAAAAGCGGAGTGATAAACAGGGGGACATATACACTCTGGCTGGACTCACAGTTGCAAAGACATTGTTATCGGACGCTTACTTATCACTCGATGATAGCCATGAAGGATTGATCCTGCATTCTGTTTATCACAGACCCAATGGATGGGATAATATTCCGAAGGGCCGAAAGATTCCCTGCAATGAATCCAGCATGTGGGGAGACTATCACGCGCGTGAACTAATGTTGTACATCACCCGAATTGCAAACAGTGAACGTTACTATACTTTTTTCAATGGATTGAATAGCTAGACTCAAATCGATACAGTCCCTTTACCTTGAACTTGATTTTTGAATGAGCACTAAACACAAACCTAAATACAAACGTGTAGCACAACTTAAGACCGCGCAAGACTTTCGCGCATATGTTAAGACAATCGGCGTTGACCTTCCCTTTGATGACACATTGGCTTCACCTGATCAGTCCCCTGCGCAGAAGAGTTTTACGTTAAAATCTGGCAAGACCATAGGAAATCGGTTTTGCATCTTGCCGATGGAAGGATGGGACGGTACTCCCGATGGAAGACCAAGCGATTATACAAAACGACGCTGGAAGAACTTTGCTATCAGCGGGGCAAAGCTATTGTGGGGATGTGAGGCCGTTGCTGTTCGTCATGACGGACGCGCTAATCCCAATCAATTGCTATTGACAAAGACAACTCACGATGAATACAAACGTCTGTTCGATTCCCTGATAAAGGACCACAAGGAAAAGTTCGGAAACACTAACGACTTGTCGGTTGGTTTGCAGCTCACACATTCCGGCAGATTCTGCAAGCCGAATCACCAGAAGAAAATGGAACCGCAGATACTTTATTCTCATCCCATCTTAAATCGCAAATTTGGGTTGGCCGAAGATTATCCCTTGATGACTGACGATTACATCGATGGATTGATTGAGGATTTTATTCACGCCTCAGTTATGGCGCAAGAGGCCGGCTATCATTGGGTCGACATCAAACATTGCCACGGTTACCTGGGCCATGAGTTTCTTAGTGCACATATGCGTGAAGGAAAGTACGGAGGGTCCTTTGAAAATCGCACACGTTTTCTTACGTCTATTGTCAACGGTATAAAAACAGCCGCTCCAGGATTGGGTGTGGGGGTAAGATTGAGTGCATTTGATTGGGTACCATTTAAACCGGGAGAGGACCAGGTTGGGATGCCGGAAAGTTTTGAAAGCGAATATCCGTATGCATTCGGTGGCGCCTCGTCGGGATTAGCGCATGACCTGACAGAAACATTTCGTTTCATGAAGTTGCTGGAATCTCTTGATATTGAGCTTGTATGTATCACCGGCGGTAGTCCTTATTATAATCCACATATTCAACGACCAGCGCTTTTTCCTCCATCCGATGGATATTATCCGCCTGAAGATCCATTAGCAGGGGTAGCCAGACAGTTGCAGGTCACCGCAGATATCAAGAAAGCATTTCCTGACCTTGCGATCGTTGGATCTGCATATTCGTATCTTCAGGAATGGCTACCGAACGTAGGCCAAAGCGTGCTCAACAACGGTATGGCAGATTTTGTCGGCTTTGGAAGAATGGTGCTGTCGTATCCTGAGATGCCGGACGATATCCTTAAAGGACTATCTGTGAAACGTGATCGGATCTGCCGGACCTTTTCAGATTGTACAACTGCACCACGTAATGGAATGATCTCTGGATGTTTCCCGCTGGATCCTTATTACAAGGGATTGCCAGAGGCTGCGGCTTTAAAGGAAATTAAAGCAGAATAGTATCGTATGAAAAAAACTGCTCTCATCACCGGCGGAAGTCGCGGAATCGGATACGGAATTGCCAGGTCCCTGGCCGCTGAAGGATACAACCTTGCCATTAATGGCGTCAGGGCTGAGCAGGAGGTAGGAGCACCGTTGAAAGAATTGAAGGATACTGGCATTGATGTCATTTACTGTCAGGGAAATATTGGTAGCGGGGAAGACAGAGAACAGATTTTTCAAAAAGCAATTGGTCATTTTGGAATTATCGACCTGCTGGTAAATAATGCAGGTGTGGCGCCGGCCGTGCGCCAGGATCTGCTCGACCTTGACGAGGAGAACTATGACCGGCTATTGGACATCAACCTAAAGGGAACATTCTTTTTTACCCAATTGATCGCCAGACGTATGTTGAAGGACAAGGAGGCTAACTCATCATATAGTCCCTGTATCATTTCAATAACTTCGATCTCAGCCGAAGTTGCATCTGTTAATCGTGGCGAATATTGCATGTCGAAGGCTGGTCTGGGAATGATGACAAAACTTTTCGCTGCGCGTCTCGGTGACGCGAACATTCCGGTTTACGAAGTGCGTCCGGGAGTTATCAGCACAGACATGACCGCTGGCGTAAAAGAAAAGTACGATAAGCTCATAAACGATGGATTGTTCATTGAAAGGCGCTGGGGCACTCCGGAGGATATCGGTAGAATCGTCGCTGCTCTTGCCAGAGGAGATATTCCTTATTCAACAGGCCAGGTCATTCAGGCAGATGGCGGAATGGGAATCAGACGTCTTTAATCATTCAATAGTTCTGCCAATTTCGCCCGCAAGGTTTCGAGTCCAAATCCACTATTGTTAGACAGAACAATTATGCAATTATTTTTATCAATGAAACGCACGATGAACGTGTTGTAACCAGGCCATCCGCCGCCGTGTGATACAATTTTTCCCGAAACAGAATCTCCACTGAGACCCCAGCCGAAGCCGTAGTTAATGATACTATCATTGTTCAATTTCGATGGCGTGAATGCCTCTTCCAGTGTAGCCTGTTTGACAAGCTTTTCTGTGTAAAGTGCTTGATCCCATTTGAACAGGTCACTTGTCGTTGTGTTAACGATCCCATCACCCTGGATTCCATCAAGTGTAATTACAAAAGATAGTTCTTTCAAACTGTCCGGTAGGATGAATTGTTTAAGAGCATCGTGATAAACAAAACCGTAAGCGTAGTTTGGTATAATTTCACCTTTGGATCGTCGTGTGTTGTACGTGCGGGAGTGTTGCATATCAAGTGGTGTAAAAATGTTTTGGGCCAGGAATTCACCAAATGGCATTCCGGAAACACGCTCGATAACAGACGCCAACAACACAAACGCGGTATTGCTGTATTCCCATTTATCACCGGGCTTAAACAAAATGGCAGGCTTCTTCTTAACGAGCAATTCAATAACATCTTCATTAAATGCAATCTCCTTGGGATTCCAATCTTTCGAGAACAGCTCCATATAATCAGGTATGCCCGACGTGTGAGTGAGTAAATGGCGGATAGTCATTCCCTGGTAGGGAAGTTCCGGAATAAATATTCGAACATCATCGCTATATCTGAGCTTTCCGCGTTCCTGCAATATCATGATACACATCGACGTGAACTGCTTCGATACCGAGGCGAGCTCAAACACAGACGAATCATTAAGTAATGCTTTTGTATCGAAATTCGCGTATCCAACGCTTTTTTGGCAGATGACTTTTCCACTTTTGGAGACCAATACATTCCCATTGAACCTTGCCGTATCAGCCACTGATCGAACAACGGAGTCGACAGATGAAGCCAATGGATTCGTTTCTTCCGGAGCTTTTCCTGAGGAGCATGCAAAGAAGAAAATTGCTATCGCAAGGTAAATGAGATTACTGCGCATCTGTCAGTTCTTCTGGTAAGTGAGTGGTTGTATGATGATTATTATTTTGCGGGTCCTTTATTATAGAAGACGCATAGACCATCTTTCCCCGCGACGATAATGTCTTTCCAATTGTCAGCGTTCAGATCTTCGATCGCAAAGAACATTCCGGTTCCTTTCCCGATGCCAAATGTACCGTAGCTGATCACCTGTTTGACAAATATCTCCCCATTCCACTTGAAATAATAAAGTCCAATTGGATCATGAGCTCCAGGATCATTGTCATCGTGTGCCCTGTAACGTTTGCCGGTTATTAATTCAAGAGATCCATCATTGTCGATATCAATTAAAGCCATGGTATGAAACTGCGAATTGTTGGGATCAATGGAATGTTTTATCCAGCTGCGTTTTTTTGCCTGGTCCAACCGTTGTTCGTACCAGTCCAATCCGTACTTATGTCCTTGTCCGATAATGATGTCATTCAAGCCATCCCGATTCACATCTGTGACGAGCATGGGAACACTTGCCTGCCCCACATTGAAGTCAGCATGCAATACCCAAGGTTGTGAAAATGGCTTCGCAGGACATTCAAGCCACCCTTTATCAATCACGAGGTCCCCATGGCCGTCAGCATTTATATCACCGTAGCCCAGGCCATGTCCATGTTGATTGATGATGGGAATGGAATCGAATAAAACCTGATTGTTGACGAGTTCCTTACGGACACGATAGATAACCAGTGGCTTTCCCGGAGTATTGGGAATGATCTCCGGAAGGCCGTCGCCATCAATGTCCCACGAGCAGGTTGTTTCGACACTTCCTCCTCGGGAAATTCGATGTTCCTTCCATACTCCATCCTTGCCGGGATTTTCTCTCCAAACCAATTCGGCACCGAACCATCCGCCATCTACAATGTCTTTGTTTCCGTCACCATTGAGGTCCAGTAAGATCGTTGAGAAATTGTCGTAGTATTCACCATGTCTTTTTATGAGGCCAACGTGTTTGCGCTTCACGAACTCAGGTCCTTTATACCAGAATGATCCCGAGATGAGGTCAAGAATTCCATCCTTATCCACATCAAGCACATTAACGGATTCAAACGCTTCAGACGCCACGGGATACTTTTCAAAAACAAGCGACGCTTTTTGATCCTGTGAATAAATGGCAAATGACATTAGGATCAATGGCAGGGAGAGCAGAAATCTTGATTGCATGTTAGCGTTCACCATCTATTGTATATCAACTATCCTGGAGGAAATTCTCCAGCGTTTCAGTGTGCGAGGCGTCATCGTGAGGATTATTTTTTTGGTGGATGCCTTCAAGGTACACAGTAATAGCCTCAGTTGTTTCTCCATACATTTCAATTTCGGGAGTTGAATTTTCGATAGTGTCTCCAACTTTACGGAATATGGTAACATTTCTGCTTTGCGTTTCCCGAAGTACTTCCAGCGATTCCGTCGCAACAACCATACTGGCATTCTGTTTTTCGAGAAGATGGGCTGCATATTTAAGGAGCAAAGCGACCAGGGTAGGCCGGAGATAAGTTTCGGGTGCATTGAAAAGTACGAGGCTTCTGGGGGTTACATTAAGGATGAGTTGTAACGCGGCGTGCAGCAATATCTGTGATTCGCCCGCTAAGTGTTCGAAGAATTCCGCCAGTTCATGCTCACGCAGTCGAGGGAATTCGACTTTGGTGATAAATTGAAGATCAGGCATTATTTTCATGAATGAGAACAGGTCATCCAACAAGTCTTGCTTCAGAAGATCTTGTTCTATCGTTTCCATGGCCTTGACGAATTCACCCGTTAGCTCTTCATTTGTTTTAAGGAAAATATTTGCGTCAGGAGCAAGGTCAAATTCCCAGACCCTGCCATCCGTGTCGATAGTAAATGATTTCAATGACTCGTCCAACTCCTTTTCCAGGTCATGGTTTCCGCAGTAAATAAATCGACCTACACCTTTTTGCATTTCGCGAACGATCTGTTCTTTTTCGTGGACAAACAAAGCAGGTACCCTAAATGTAATGGTTGGGCTATACGACAGGCAAATGATTCTGGTGAACACAATGTTGACAGGGTCCAGGGTACCGTAACCCTGCAGGAGGTCCCGGTCATCATTGGAGGCGAATGTCAGTCGCGCAAGTTTTGAGAGGAATTTGTCTTTCCCAGCGTCTTCTTTGCCGGTGATCACATTGATCCTGGCTTGCGGCTCTTCAGGATCTCCGTATTTGTGTTCCGGTAAATCAAAGCTAAACGAAACTGGCTCTTTCATTCCTTCTGTTTGAAACTTGAATGCAACATCGGTGTCAGCGACGTTGGAATAGTCGCCGGATATCATGGCCGGCGCAAGTGAAAATAGATCGTCGTCTACTTCAAGGAAATGGTAGAGTGACACTTCGAGGCCATCTTCATTTTCGAAATTCTTTTTGAATTCCGGGAAGATAGCGATATCGCGTAATGCGGATAAAATCTTATGGCGAAGGTCCTTATCCAGTCGTGAAAGTCGTTCGTAATAGTCAAGTGACTGACCGATGGAACAGAATCTAAAGTCGAGGTAATCCAGTTTGCCGGGTTCGAGTTGGAAGTTATCCTCACGTCGCTGCCCTTTTCGAAGGATCTTTACTTCGCCGATCCACAGTGCATTGCCATCATCCGTTAGGTTAGAGGAGAGATGGAGATGGTATCTCGTCTTGTAGTAGTTATCGTCCCAGTTGTCTTTCTCCAGGTAAAAAGATGGTTCTGCATCTTTGCTTAAGACGGCATGATCACACCAGTTGATTACCTTTAGAAACATTGAGTAAATATAAATCTTAACGGGTAACATTATTCACGGAACGGTCATTCTTTAAGGGAATTCTTGATAAATTATCAAGCCGTTTTATATCCGAATCTTCAATATGAAAAGCATTATCGCCTTCATAATACTCATGAATATCATGGTTGGCGTTCCCGAAATGCCCGATACACGGATCGTCATCCGAAATGCCATTGTCATTGATGGCACAGGCAAAGGGACGTTGCGTGGTTACGATATATTTATCGAGGACGGCATAATTAAGCAGATAGGGGTCGGACTCAATGTTCCGAGGAAGGTTAAGGCAATTGATGCAACGGGGAAAACTGTAATCCCTGGTTTGATTGACATGCATGGTCATATGTATGCAATCGGGCTCACTCAAATGGATGCGTATCCGGTGCTTTACATTGCAGGAGGTGTGACGACCGTTTTTTCACCCGGTGAGATGGAACCTGAGCAGACACTCAAGTTGAAGGAACAGATCACCCGAGGTGAACGCATTGGTCCGGATATTTTGTTCGCTGGTCCGTACTTCGACACAAATCCATCTACCGTATCATGGATGCCGGTGATAAAGGACACAGTCGGGATTGCTGAACTCTTTGAAAAATGGAACGGCCGCATAGATGGCATCAAGGTCTATTCGAAAATTAGTAAGGAACATTTCGATTTTGTGATGCGAAAAGCAAAGCACTATCACTTAATGGTCACTGGTCACCTTGGTTCACTATCCACCCGATATGCGGTTGAAAATGGAATAAACGGATTGGAACATGCACTTCTGGCTATAAATGACTTTGGCAGTGATCCAAATAATATTAATGCACATGCGTGCCATGTAGCCGACCTTGATCTGACACGCGACGATGTGATGTCACTCGTCCAACTAATTGTGAACAAAAAAGTATATATAGATCCGACACTCGTTATTCTTGAATCTTTTTCTTCAACAGCTAAGCCCATCGTGAAAGATCTGGACTATTTTTTTGACGATGGCGCAACTCGAACCCAGAAAATACATGATCAGTGGCTCGAGACGCAATTTGGAAAGGCATGCCTGGACAAACAGTTTCAGAAGCAATTGGAATTTTGCAAGATTATATTCGACAGCGGAGGAATACTGGTGGCAGGAACGGATCCGGTTTCAGCACACGTGCTTCCGGGCTTCGGTATAAAGCGTGAAATAATTCTATTCATGCAAGCGGGTATTCCGTTAGTCCAGGCTATTAGAATTGCTTCTCTGAACGCGGCGACGGTGTTGGGAATCTCGCAAAAGACAGGAAGTATTGAGGTTGGCAAAAATGCGGACCTTTCGGTCATGAGCGGCGACGTGACAAAGAGCAGCGACTATTTATACAATACTGAATTAACATTGAAAAGAGGCACTATTTATGAGTCGAGTGTTCTCCTTGAATCAGTAAGGGACAAAGTTCATTCAGGATACTAAAGCAAAAGTTTTATTGAATAGAGGCCAACCAGAATCTGACCTATGAAGAAAAAAGAAATACGAATTCGTTGTTGGATTGACATCGATGGGGTCCGTTTTTTTGGACCCGGACGTGCAGAGCTACTTTCTCTCATTGATGAATCAGGATCCATTGTTAAGGCTGCAAAAGCTATGGGCATGTCCTATAAAAAGGCGTGGGATATGGTTGATGAAATGAACACACTGGGAAAGAAGCCTTTAGTGGTTGCGCGTAAAGGAGGGGATAAAGGCGGTGGCACCGTACTAACAGATACTGGGAGAAAAATGATTGCTAAGTATCAAAAATTGATGATGAAGCTTAATCTGATGATCGAAAAAAACGGGGACATTCTGGATCTGGTTTAGACGATTCGTAAGGTCCACCGTGTCGTCCATATTAACTAGACGATTGTTCGGATAATTTTTCCATTTGTACTCAAATTACATTCACTTGGTTTCGTACCTTGCGATATATATCAACGTATATATCGACATGCGATGAAAAACGTATATTTTAATGTTTTGGCTTTAGTCACAGTTTGGTTTGCGGTGATGGTTGTCTCCTCGCTAAAGGCGCAACCCTCTTCCGCACCATTATTAGTTGTTGAAGGAGAAGTTCAGAAACCACTCAAGCTCGACATATCGGAACTGAACAACCTGAAACAAACGGAGGTGAAGGCGAAAGATCATGGTGGCGTGGAGCGCCTTTACAAAGGTGTGATGCTATTTGATATCCTCAGCGCAGCGGGAGTCACACTCGGCGGCCAATTGCGCGGAAAGAACCTTCTCAAATTTGTTGCAGTGAAGGCTGTCGATGGCTACGAAGTTATTTTTTCCCTTCCCGAGATCGACCCTGAATTCACGGCTCAAACTATTCTCCTCGCATACGAGGTGGATGGCAAACCGTTGCCGAAGCGTGAGGGACCGTTCAGGATGGTGGTCCCGAATGACAAGAAGCACGCACGGTGGATCCGCGAGATCACGACCATTAGCGTTGCATTCTCAAAATAATAAGTATATGACATCATGAACAAAAGTTTGACGTATATATGCTCGCTGCTTATTGCACTCCTTTCGCTGGAATGCTATGGACAGAAAAAGATCCTGGTAGCAGCAGCAAGCGACTTAAAGTTTGCGCTTGATTCAGTTGCAGCAGTATTCAGAAAAAAGAACTCAGGCACCGTCGAGATTACTTATGGTTCATCGGGTAAATTGTTTGAACAGATCTCAAACGGTGGTCCTTTTGACATTTTCTTTTCAGCAGATATAGAATATCCCAAAAAATTAAAAGAAAAAGGTCTCGCTGCTTCAGATATCTATATTTATGGGGTTGGACGCATTGTAGTGTGGAGTAGGAAAATAGAGGTCGAGAAGGAGGGGATGAATTCCCTACTTTCGCCTGGCGTTAAAAAAATTGCAATAGCTAATCCGTTGCATGCTCCTTATGGAAAAAGGGCCAAAGAGGCTTTGAAATTTTACAAGATGCACGATGCTTTAAAAACCAAACTGGTTCTTGGTGAGAACATTTCGCAGACTGCTCAGTTTGTAACCACAGGTGCTGCCGATATCGGTATCGTCGCATATTCCCTTGCCTTATCTCCAAACATGAAAAAGGAGAATGGAAAATTCTACCTTATTCCTGAGGATGCCCACCAACGCCTCGAGCAGGCAGTGGTTATAACAAAACAGGGAAAAGCAAATGATTTTGCGCAAACATTCCTTTCATTTGTAAAAAGTAATGAAGCGAAGCAAGTCCTTTCTTACTTTGGGTTTAAGTAGATATTCACCTGATGCTGGAGTTTGAACCATTTTATCTCACCCTCAAGCTAGCCCTCACGACAACTATCTTTCTATTCATCCTAGGCGTTCCGTTGGCTTATTGGCTGGCGTTCAATACGTCGAAGTGGAAAGTTTTGCCGGAAGCAATTGTGGGGCTGCCTCTGGTACTTCCACCATCCGTGCTGGGCTTCTATCTGCTTATGGCATTCAGTCCTGAAAATGCTCTGGGAAAATTCCTTGAATCGTATTTCGATCTAAGATTGGTGTTTACTTTTCCGGGGTTGGTCATTGCTTCGGTCATCTATAGTCTTCCGTTCATGATTCAGCCGTTGCAATCTGGTTTTAGTATGGTGCCGGTATCGTTGATAGAAACAGCCTACACTTTAGGCAAGGGTAGATTGACTGTGTTAACCCGCGTGCTCTTGCCCAATATGAAAGCTGCTTTGATCAGTGGATGTGTGTTATCCTTTGCCCACACCATTGGCGAATTTGGAATAGTGCTTATGGTTGGTGGAAATATCCCGCATGAGACGCGTGTTATCTCGGTTGTCATCTATGACGAGGTGGAAGCAATGAATTATAAGCAAGCAAATGTATATTCATCTATACTACTGATATTTTCATTTCTTGTACTGGTAAGTGTGTATGCCGTGAACCGAAGGATGCAAAAAGTCCATTACCAGTGATGATCGAGATAAACGTCAACCGAAAACTTTTTGGTGCCAACGGTGAGTTGAATCTTACGCTCGACACGACCATTCGGCAAGGTGAATTTGTTACCATCTACGGTCCGTCAGGGGCGGGAAAGACCAGTGTGCTTCGTATGCTTGCCGGTTTGCTCAAACCCGACGCGGGACTAATTAAGTTTGATGGAAACGTCTGGTTCGATTCATCGAAGGGTATTCATAGGCGTCCGCAGCTGAGAAATATTGGACTCGTTTTTCAGGATTATTCATTGTTTCCGAATATGACGGTTCGGGGCAACCTGGAGTTTGCCTTGCAGAAAGGCCAGTCATCAGCCATTGTCGATGACCTGCTGGAGTTGACGGAACTGGGAAATCTTGCCGACAAAAATCCCGCAATTTTATCTGGTGGTCAGAAACAGCGTGTCGCTTTAGCCAGAGCGTTGGTAAGGAAACCGAATTTGCTCCTGCTGGATGAACCTTTGTCGGCCTTGGATTCAGTGATGCAATCGAAATTACAGGACTATCTTTTACAAGTTCATGAGCAGTTCAAGCTTACTACTATTCTTGTGAGTCATGATATCAACGAGGTTATGAAAATGTCTAAACGGGTACTAATTTTGGAAAATGGCCGCGTGGAAAAAGACGGTGCACCGATCGGCGTTCTGCCACTGGAAGGATTGAGATTGTGGGAAAAGAAAGGCTGATATACTGAAAGGAATCCCACTATTCCTAGTATAATCGTTTCAATGGAAATTCGGAGTTCGACATTGGACATTGAATGTCAGAAACAAGTAGTCAATTGGACGTGCAGAAAACTGCGTTCGTTTGTAGCACAAATCTAGAAGGTGTGTGGAATGCCTGAAAATGTCGAATGGCCAATTTCCAATGTCCAATGTCGAAAGCAGCAGTGGGAAAGAAGGATTGATGTAATAAAAGTAAATTTTACGATACTCTTCAGTCACCAAATGCAATGAGAATCGGATCCATTGTTATTCGCTGTTATGAATTTGATAAAATGATGGAGTTCTGGCAGAACGCTCTCCATTATGTTCCGAAGTATCCGCCGAGCAATGGTTGGGTAATCCTGACGGATCCCACTGGCAAAGGTCCCAATATTTCATTGGATAAAATACCTGACAAGCGTAGGGGAAAAAGAAGTCACTTACACTTGGATCTGTACGCAAAGAATCAAAAAGAAGAAGTGGAAAGGCTGGTCGGCCTGGGAGCATTGCGTTATCCGTGGCGGTATACTCCTGATGATGATTTTGTCGTGCTGGAGGACCCCGACGGAAATCTATTTTGCGTTGTACAGGAACAAGAGCAATGATCAATGGTCAATGATCAATGATGAATGCTAGTCTTGCCGCTTGTACCCTATAACCTATTTAAGACTCTACCTTACATCAACCATTAACCATTAACCATTAATCCTTATATAAGAAACCCTTTACTTATATAACTTGTTCGATCCATAGAACATGTAGCTGATGGGCCGAATATTTACGCTTTGTTTTATTCTGATTAGTCCGACCGTGTTTGCCCAAAGCCAAACCGTCACGGGCATTCTCAAGGATAGGGCGGGGGAGAAGCTTGCCAGCGCACAAATATTCGTCTATCCCGATTCGGTCACTACATTTTCCAATGAAAGTGGAACGTTCAGCATGACCCTCACTCGTGGTATGAAGTCCATCGTGGTGTCGCACGTGTCCTACGAAACATTCAGCTATCAGTTCAGACTGCGCAGGGACACGACAGTCACATTTACTTTGTCAGACAAGATCAGTTCGCTTAAGGAAATTGTTGTCACAGGTGATCGAAACGTGCAGGAAGAGGTTTTCGATGCCAATCGTACCAGCACACACGTATTGACCAAAGAGATAATCACAGCTCTGCCTGTGTTAGGTGGCGAAGCAGACGTGATAAAAACATTACAGCTACTTCCGGGAACCGTGCGTGGTATAGAGGGAAGTTCCGACTTGTTCGTTCGCGGCGGTGCTGCTGATCAAAACC
>DATHIE010000160.1:0-5802 GCA_035316905.1 Chryseolinea sp.
TACCACCACGCGAATGCCCTACCAATACAACTTTTTTTCTATCGATCAATTGATCCTTCTCGAAATAATCCATTACGCGGCTAGCGCCCCAAGCCCACGCACCTATAGCGCGCATTCCGTTGTCAGCTTCCAGCTGTGCTGGATACAATTGCAGCACCCCATCCATAAAATGATCCTTATTGTCTGGCGCGAGATCATCAACATGGAACGCTGCCATGGCGTAGCCAGCGTCAACAACCACTTCTGCCGGCCAGAAATCACTCTTTGTGATCCGTGTCGGATCCATATTGTCTTTGCTTCGATTGTTGATTAAAATAAAAGCGGGAACTGGCTTGGAAACATTGTTCGGAACAAACAGAACGAGGTTTATTTTAACGGACTTTCTTTGATTGAAAACTTCTATCAGAATTTCTTTTAAATGGGCCCTTCCTTCCATACTCGTCTTGTTCTCATTGACAATCGAATACCTGATGCTATCATATAACTTTGGCATTTCGCCATAAATATTATTCTCAAATAGTGTCAGGATTTCACCTCTTCTGGATCGCTCCCACTTCTTCTTATTACGAACTAATTTGTCGGCCGTTGTTTTCAAGACATCCGGCAGCACATATTCCGGAACTTTTGTCTCATCATAATTAGTCTGAGGCTCCTGCGCGTGTAGACATGAATAACAGAGCAGAAAAACGAACGTAATGACCAGTTCCTTCATATAATTTATCGGGTCGCCATTTTCTTGATTCTTTAAATAGCCAGGAAACGTTTTTAAATATAAATGATCAAGACCGATGTGACACGATTCACTTCTAAAAGGCATACTAAAAAGATGATTTAAGTAAGCCGTCCAAGTGTAATTTTAATGTGATAAATCGCAGAAAAATGACGAATTGTTAACAGGGAAAGCCTGTATCTTTGCATCTGTAAATATTGTATGAAAAACCTTCACTCTGTGTGCCGTTTTCCATTATGACTAATTTCGATTTCGAATACTTTACTTTTCCATTGGATACTATGTACTCAGAAACCTGAATACTTGCTGGAGGCTCGGTGGAAAAATCTATTCCAGTGATTCAATCATCGTCAGAACCACGGAGGCCTGGTGTTGCTACTGTTTTTTACGGTAAGACAATCAATGCACCATCTACGAGGTGGATAAACCTGAGGGCCATTACCCTGACAATCCCCAAAGGCTAGAACAAAGGGTAAGTCAGTTTTGACCAGAGAGAAACGATGAAGCGCCTGATTAATCACTTGGAAATAGCCAAATACCCTTTCTGATTCGTCTGTTTTAGATGTAACGTTTCCCGGTATTATGGCAGGAGGAGCATCAAAAATAGATCCGTTGCCTTCGATCAGCTCCTCAACCTTGGTCCAATAGTTATACGCATCTTCTGAAAGGACAGATTGGTACGACAAAAAATAGTGCTCATAGATGAATGACTCGTCGATCAAACGTGTCGTCAGCAGTTGCCCATTGTATTCTGTGGCATTCACGCGTTCGCGGTCCAGCAACACTAACTTTTGAGGTTCGGCTGATTGCGTAATATAACAAGGTGGAGTTGTGAACGGCTGCAGGGGCGGCGTTGTAGGAACTATGATGTATACTTCATCAACACTCCATCGCATATATCGCGCCGACGCGTCAGGGAGCACAGAATTACCATAAATCTGAATGTAATTGTAAGAAGCCTTGTTCCCGCTGCTGTTAATCACCTCTTCTCGGATGAATTCGTAGTACGTAGAAATGGAACCTGCGTCTTGCGGCATTTCTTCCGGCGTAGATTCATAAATACGTCCGTCGGGGAAGATAACCTGGACGTGATACATTTTTCCTGGAATGCCAGCAATGTCGGATAAGAGATATTTTCCTGGACTACCACCATCTTCAACGAACGCTCCGATGAGTTCTCCGTTCTGGAAAAGATTGATGACCGCCCCTGAAACCGGGAAAGGAAGCCTCTGACTTTCAGCGGTGATGCCTACTAGAATATTGGATTCATCCACGAGGCTGCTGAGGTGCCCGGAAATGACCACATCTCCTCCCTGACGTTTGGTAACAACCTCAATGGGCGTAAGACATCCCGAAAAAAGGAGGGAGACAATAATGTTTTTGAACAACCTGCTAATCATTCACCCATGATAGTCCGATATCTCAAACTTTGAATTCAACCGACCCTCCCATCCAATCAAAACCGTCCTATACGAGATAACAGAGCTGAGAAGACAAGGATAACGCGGAATATACTTTTTCAAAATAGCCGTTTTTCAGAGCACTCCAAATATATATTATGTATGAAGATGAATGCCAGGTTCTGGATGGACTGAGGGTAACTACAGATGGAAGCCTTCTGGCGTATTCGCACAATAACAAAGTTCCGAAATGTTTTTTCAGGAGCACATACTGTTAACAACATTGAGCCTCCGATCAGGACAATAAGTTTCATGGCGTCAAAAATGAATCGAATTAAAATAGGCTGGAAGCGATGGCTCCAATCGAACGTTTTAGATTGGCCGGCTTCGACCTCTATTTGGCTAAAGTCCCCACGTTGCACGAACAAGTATCAGGCGTGAAAAACCTTTGTAATCAACGTGTGTTATTGATTGAAAAGGATACATGCAAGCTCACCAAGGTAACCTCCAATACGAAGCGTAGGGGATTCAATACCCACTGGTGTAAGGTTTGTGTACTTACACTATTCTATTCTTACAAAAAGCCATTTACCCACTGAATATTTGTTCAACGTCCCGCCAGAGCACTTTTTCTATCCAATAATTCTTATGTTTATTACATCCAACGCACAATATGCGGTACCCCCTTCGTTGTAGTTTCATCTTTATATTTTCCGAACACCGTTGCGGGAATCGTTCGCGGTGATTAATCATTACATTACCTATGATTATTGTTGCGGATTGTCAACCTTCGCACTGTCAAAGCCGTTAAGGATTGACAAGAGGTGGTATGAAGGAGATCAATCTTTCAAACTGTCAGTATAAAAAGAAAGTTTATTAGGCTATCCGGTATACTGACAGAATTTTTTAAAGCACCTCGGCTCCGGAGCCATTTTTTATATTACAAACAATGAACTGGACAACAATATACATTACCGGAAGGCGGGAGTTTCAAGCGGAAGTGCGTAAAAAGTTAGAGCACTCCAACCTTGATTACATGCCTGGTTACGTTGACAACACGATTGCTCCCGTTACTCATGACCTTTACTGGCTTAATGATCAGACCGAATTGCGTGAAATGAAGGAGGCCATTGGAAGTAAACTGGTGTGGAAGTACCGGCTGAAATTCTATACAAACCTGGAGGCTTTTATTCAAACGCAAGACAACACAGCCAAGGCGGTTGAACTCACACAAGATGATCTTGACCTCATGGACCACATGCGCGAAGTAGCGTGAAAGCCGTGTAACCCTTTGACAGATAGGAGATCGCGCCGAAGTCAAATAACTTATTTCGACTAAGACTTTTTTAAACAACCGTGCTCCTACGGCCCCCATTTTTATCGGGGTAAACTCATTCTGAGCGAAGGCTGTTGACTGGATTTATCAGGGCCGCCTTGATCGCCTGGAAACTTACTGTAAGCAAGGTGATCATCAACGCGCCAACTCCTGAGAACGCAAAGATCCACCACGAAAGCGTTGTTCGGTACTCATATTTTTCCAACCAGATATTCATACCGTACCATGCCAATGGAATAGAGATGGTACAAGAAATAACAACAAGAACTACAAAATCCTTCGAGAGCATTCTCCACAGATTCGTTACGGAGGCTCCCAGCACTTTTCGTATACCAATCTCCTTTGTCTTGCGTTCCGCCATGAATGATGATAGTCCAAACAGGCCCAGGCATGAAATAAACATGGCCAATACAGTTGAAAAAAGAGCCAGCTTTCCTATGCGTTGTTCTGCTGAAAACTTTCTGCCGTATTCCTCATCTACAAAATTATATTCAAAGGGAGAAGTTGGCGAAAGTTTGTGTTGTATCGATTCAATCTTCGATAAGGCATCTGTTACGCTGATTCGCGGATCAAGTTTCACCAGCATCTGTTCCAGTTGTTGAAGATTCTTTTTTGCAAGCCAATAGAACGCAGGGCTCACTTTTTCATAAGGACTAACGGCCACGACGTCATCGACGACAGCTATGATTTGTCGTTGCTGATTACCATCTCTTAAGGTCACGTATTCGCCAACCGGGTTTTCGAGGTGCATATAGTGCGCTGCAGCCTTATTGATGATCACTGCGTCTTCATCCGTACTGAATTCAGTGGAGAAGTCCCTGCCTTCCAATATTTTCCATCGAATCGTTTTACCGTATTCCTCATTTATCCATGTAACAGTGAAGTTCGATTCTGCTTCCGGGTTTTTACCCTTCCACGTAAATCCTCCCCAGTTGTCCCAGATCGCTGTTAAAGGACTGCTTGAAAAGGCTACGCTGCCCGCCACACCACTTGCTATCAGTTCGTTACGCATCACCCACTTATTGTTGTCCAGTTCGGTATCGTTCATGGTAATTCTTATCAACCCTTCCTTTTCATAACCAACAGGTCGATCCTGTGCATATTGAATCTGCTGATAAACGACAATTGTTCCGATGATCAGCACAACCGATACTGTTACCTGAACGACTACGAGAATTTTCCGGGGCAACGCAGCATACTTCCCAATGCGCAGCGTACCCTTCAGCACTTTCACCGGCTGGAACGAAGAGAGGTAGAGTGCAGGATAAAACCCTGATAAGCATGACGTGACCAATAAACAAACAACACATGCAATCCAGAAATAGATATTAGTCAACGGTAAGCTTATGCTTTTATCTGCCAATTCGTTGAAAGCACCTAAGGATACCGTCACAAGCAACACAGCAATAGTCATTGCCAGAAGAACGGATAAAAACGATTCACTTAAGAATTGATTGATCAGCTGGGATTTCATTGAGCCGACGGCCTTTCGAATGCCTACTTCCTTTGCCCGTTTTTCGCTTCGTGCTGTACTGAGGTTTATAAAATTTATACAAGCCAGCAACAATACAAACATTCCTACGATGGCAAAGAGCCAAACAAAAGTTATCCTCCCACCAATAGGGTAGCCATTGATAAAGTCAGAATACAAGTACCAGTCTTTCATCGGGTGTAGCCAAACATTGGTGTTGTATTTCTTCGAGTATTGCGCGACGGACTCTGGAGTATCTTTTTTGTACAGATCAACAATTGCAGCGCTGGCCTGTTCCATGGTTACACCATCCGCCATTTGTACGAAAATCCGGCATGCTGTATGGCCCCAGTTATTTTCATTTGCTTTAATTGCCTCATTCTTAATTTTCAGTCCATCAAAGTTCCCGAAAAGCTGAATGTGGCCGAAAGTTGAATTGCGAGGCAGGTCTTCATAAACACCCGTCACGGTGAAGTCCACTTTGCCATCTAACCGGACGGATTGATTAACGGCATCCTTGTCGCCAAAAAGTGCCTGTGCCGTGGACTTTGATATAATGATCGCGCGAGGATCATTCAGGCTTTCGGTGCTACCACGCAACATCTCGAGCGAAAACATGTCAATCATTCCCTTATCGATGAACTGACCTGTTTTCATAAAACCCTCATCACCCACCTGGAGAGTATATGGTGTAGGCCACCAAACCAAAACGACATGTTTAAAAAGGTGTCTATATTTTTCCGTCAGTACTTTTGCTACCGGCTGAGGCAGACCTTCGCTACTATAGGTATTTTGCTCCAGGGGTTCAATGTTCCGCCTGTATACCTGGGCTATATCCTTGTAGTTGGTGTGAACACTGTTATAG
>DATHIE010000161.1:0-14055 GCA_035316905.1 Chryseolinea sp.
AGGGCAGGAGAGTAGAGGTACGAATTGTCGACCTGAGCCAGATGGAGGCAAAGAAATAACGGTAAGGCTATTGTTGGGGGATCAGCAAAGAGCTGTCGCCGTAGCTCAAAAAACGATAGTTGTTATCCAGCGCTGACTGATATACTTTTTTCCAGTCGCGACCGATAAATGCTGCGACCAACAGGATCAGCGTTGATCCGGGTTGATGAAAGTTTGTGATCAACGCTTTGCAGATCCTGAAACGATATCCGGGAACAATGTAGATCGAAGTCTGACCTGTAATCTCATTTAGTTTATTACGATCGAAATAGTCAATCACGGCCGACAGCGACTCTTCTTTTGAGGGTAAATCTGGTCTGTTTGCATATGGATCTTCCTGGCTGATGTCAAATGGTGCATCGGGAACTGACAAGAGTCTTACCCCATACCAGTAGATGCTTTCGATCGTTCGCATCGACGTTGTTCCCACTGGGACGATATATGGGTTATTCAGCAGGTTTTCTACATTATGCCGCTTTATCACGATCTGCTCGTTATGCATCGTGTGTTCAGCCGCATTCTTTACCTTAATAGGTTGAAACGTTCCCGCACTTACATGTAGTGTCAGAAAATCTGTTTGAATGTTTTTATTTGTCAGCGACACGAATACATTGGGTGTGAAATGTAGCCCTGCCGTTGGAGCTGCGACGGCCCCCTCATAGTGCGAGTAGATGGTCTGATAACGTTCGCGGTCCGTCCCCTCTGATTTCCGGTTAATGTACGGCGGGAGGGGTGTTTCCCCGGAACGATTGATGATCTCTGCAAATGGGTGAGAACTGTCCCATCTGAATTCCACGCGTCCCTCATTACGGTCACGCAAATGAGCCTCGAGATTAATTCCCCCGAGATTTTTCACCAGCACAGTTCCTTCTTTCCAGCGCTTTAAGTTCCCTATGGCACATTTCCAGGAACAGGTATGTTCTGCCTGCATGGCCTGAATCATCAGTGTTGAGGGTTCAAATGGATTCAACAGAAATATCTCGATTTCGGCCCCTGTACCTTTTGTAAAGTGAAGTCGCGCAGGAATAACCTTTGTGTCATTAAAAAATAGAAAACTGCGCGAGGGAAGATGAGCTGCAAGGATATCGAACCGCGTATGGGTGACCTGCCCTTTGTCATATACCAGGAGATTTGACTGGTCGCGGACATCCAATGGATACACTGCAATCCGGTCTGGTGTCAGTGAATAAGTGTAATCGTCTGTGTTAAGCGGCATCATCACAAGACACAAAGTTAACGGTAAAACATTATTTTCGTCCCGGCACAATGACTCTGAAGGCATTATATATCAAAAAGACTTTTCACTTCAACTTTGATGCACGCACTTCGCGTGGACAAATGGAGGACAAAATCAGTTGGTTCATAAAGATATGGGATGAACGTGATCGTGCGGTTGTTGGTATCGGCGAATGTGGTCCGCTTCCGGGTCTCAGCATCGACCACCGCCCCGACTTTGAGGAAAAACTTTCAGCCACTCTTGATCGACTGGAAAATTTTACATCGAAAGACATTGCATCGCCTCAGTTAAGCGCTATCGTGCCATCTGGATTTCCTTCAATAACTTTTGCAATGGAGACTGCTCTACAGGATCTTTCAAATGGGGGCAAGCGGATCATTCGCAACAATCAATTCGTCAAAGGCTTAAGAATTCCCATCAATGGACTCGTTTGGATGGGGGATTTTGATTTTATGCTCCGGCAGATTGAGGATAAAATCTCAAAAGGGTTCACCTGCATTAAACTAAAGGTGGGAGGAATCGACTTCGACCTCGAGTGCGAGCTGCTGGGACGCCTGCGAAGGAAGTTTCCCAAGGACCGTATCACGCTGAGGCTGGACGCGAATGGGGCGTTTACCGCCGAAAACGTCATGCAAAGGCTTCATACATTGTCGCAGTTTGGAATACATTCTATCGAACAACCCCTTAAGGCGGGACTTCCGCGTACGCAGGACGTATGTTCAGAGTCGACGATACCTGTTGCCCTCGACGAGGAATTGATTGGATTGGAAAATCGTGAAAACAAGGAAGAAATGCTTGACCGTTTGAAACCTCAATTTATTGTCATCAAGCCATCGTTGCACGGAGGCCTTTCGGGATCCAGCGAATGGATCGGGCTCGCTGAAAACCGCGGCATTGGATGGTGGATCACGTCTGCTCTTGAATCGAACATCGGACTAAATGCGATCTGTCAGTTCACTGCCGATTATCCGGTTTCCATGCATCAAGGTCTCGGAACAGGTATGATCTATCAGCGCAACATACCCTCACCGTTAAGTGTTGCTGACGGTGCGATCTTTATGAATCCTCAACTCAAATGGGATTTGGCAATGATCAATGAGGAATGATGTGTGTGAGAGTGAGTGTGAGGATGTTAACCGCAAAGACACGAAGACGCTAACGGTGCGCGAAGTAAACTAGATTCAATCTGCGATTGCTGCGCTTAAACACACTCGCGCTCACACCCACACCACGATTAACGATTAACGGATAACGATTAACGGCTCATAAAATCCGCCAGCATCCTGTGAAAATGATGTGTACCTTTTTCCATCTTTACTGAGTAGCGACCATGCTTGTAGAACCTTGAACGGATTCCTTTCTGAACATGCTGAACAACATCTTCGTCTTCCATTTCCACCTGGTGAAGATTAGCACCCGCACCCTGGCGCAATTTGTTTTCGTCCCATACATAGGAGAGGAACGAAACTTTTGATTTCGATGGACTTATTGGTCTGATAACATTGATTGACAATCCCCATGGATAAAAATTGAACATCATGTTAGGAAAAACCCAGAAGTAATAGCTTGCTACATTCTTGCCGTAGTCAGGTGACGACGGAGGGAAGTCAAAGACAGTATCATTTTCCTTTGCAAGGCCCAGTTGAAGGTTGGAGAATTTGTATAATTCTGTTGAATACTTACCATAGTCTATAACAGCATTTAAACCGGCGTGCACAAAAGGTATGTGAAATCCTTCGAGGTAGTTCTCACAATACAAGGCCCAGTGTGCATCGACGGTATAATCCTGTGAGAGTTCCGGTCGGAAGTGAAACTCTTCAAATGGCATCCATCCGACTCGTTCCATGATGCCACCGAAAAAATCTTCCGCAGGCGCAGCAGGATGAAGCGACGTGAATAACCATTTTCCAAACTTGAACAGCGGAAGGTTTGTGAGGTTGTCGTCCTCGCTCGGAAAATTTGCTACATCCTTGAATTCCGGCATGGACAGAAATTTCCCATCCAATTGAAAGCGGCGGCCATGGTATTTGCATCGAATGTCGTTGAGCTTGCATGGACGTTCCACCAATAAGTTTCCGCGGTGGGTACATACATTGGAAAGACAATGAAGATTGTTTTGATTGTCGCGCGAAAGCAGCAACGGTTCATCCATGTATTTTTCCAACAGGTTGACCGGAGTTACCCATCCTTGATCCTTCACCTGATCGGTGTCGCCAATAAAATGCCAGGTATTCGCAAATATCTTTTCCTTCGCTATTTCAAAGTATTCGGGCTTTAGGTAAAAATCCGTTGAAATAGTTTTGGCATGGGCAATATCAGGGTTTATATCAAACGGTTTCATGCAAATATCGATACCACGCAAAATACTAAATACCTGTCGCATGGCTGACAGTGCGCTTCTAATTATTCGGCTACTTTGGGAGGCAGAAAAGACCTGATAATTATGAAAACAATGACGAACATTTTATACTGGGGCGCCAGGTTGTTGGCTGCCCTGATCCTGTTTCAGACCCTGTTCTTCAAATTTACAGCGTCTGCGGAGTCTGTTTACATATTCACAAAAGTAGGAATGGAACCCTGGGGCCGGATTCTGGTCGGAATACTTGAACTTGTTTCAGGCGTGATGCTGATCAATCCCAGAACCGCATGGCTGGGAGCCTATCCTTGCTTTAGGGGTGATGGCCGGAATAGGCATGCACCTTACCTTGCTTGGGATCGAAGTACAAGATGACGGCGGATATCTTTTTGTACTCGCGTTGATCGTGATATGCAGTGCCTACACGCTGACGAGGAACGTGGATAAAATAACTGCGATAGTTTCTTCAATGCGGCAGAAGATCAGTTGATCTCTTTAAGAGCATTTTCTAGTTCAACCTTGAATGTTTCTTGCGTTAAGGTGCTTTTAAGTCCTTCGACCAGGAAGTTGGGTACCTTTTCAGATCTGGCGACCTTACCCTTGATTTCTGCGATCATGTCCAATGCATTTGATTTACCCTCAAACTCAGGCTCAGCTTTTACTTTTTGTTCAAGAACATCCCAGACCCCCCGATCCGCGATGATCTTTCCATGATCGATGGTGTTAGCGCCAATACATGCATTGTATTCGTCAATGATCTTGTAAAGTTCTTTTTTGGACAGATCACCCTTGTCTATCTTTTCTGAAACCTCTGGACAATCGGAGAGGAAACGTTCCATCACTTTTTTGAAGCTGATGTTGGGTACCTCAGTTCCCTTGCCATCCATCTTGAGGAGGTAAAGTCCATCAAAAGTGATCTGGTTGGGTAACTGATAGCTGTAAAGGGAAAGGTAGCCCGGCTTTTGCAGCTTCATAAATGTGTATCCCTCGGGTCCTTTTACTGGCTGATAAAGTTCCCCCTTATACAAAAATGACCGTACCTGGAACATCGGATAAACCGCCTTCTTCTTACCCTCCTGGCTAAGCTGAACTTTCTTATCCACGCCATAAAACAGCGGCTTAACCTCGCCCATTAGCGTATCTCCCTTTGATGTTACCACAAAATCCTGGGCATTAGCGCACCTATAAACCAGGAGGATAATGATCAAAAGAAAGATATGAATGATGCCGAAGCTTTTCATAAGACGTGTCGTTTTGCGCCGAAATATAAGTGAATACTTGAAAACTTTACTCGGATTTTCCCTTGGTCTTTATCCTTCCAGCCTCTTTTAACATTTTGTTGATCAGCCATTCGAGCTGGCCGTTAGTGCTCCGGAATTCGTCGGCAGCCCATTTCTCAACTGCCTTAAGCACTTCAGGGTCAAGCCGTAAAACGAATGGTTTTTTCTGTGCCATTAATTATGTCTTCAAAAGAATACGCAGGTATTCAATTGGAAAAAAGTCTTTTAATGATGAAGGGTACCAGTATTTACCACCGGACTTACATCTTTATCGGAACACAGCACCACCATAAGATTGCTTACCATGGAAGCCTTTCGCTCTTCGTCAAGCTCGACGATCTGATGTTGGGCCAGTTGTTCAAGTGCCATCTGCACCATACTTACGGCGCCTTCAACGATCTTGAATCGCGCAGCCACCACAGCCGTGGCCTGTTGTCTTCGTAACATGGCGCTTGCAATTTCCGGGGCGTAGGCAAGGTATCCAATACGTGCTTCGATCACATGTATACCGGCGATGTCAAGCCTGTTCTTAAGATTTTCTTCAAGTGCCCTGTTTACTTCTTCATGACCGGAACGAAGCGTTAACTCTGCGTCCGTATCAAAATTGTCATATGGATAGAGGCCGGCAAGTTTTCTAACCGCCGAATCACTTTGTATGCGAACGAAGTTTTCATAGTTATCCACTTCGAAGGCGGCTTTGAAAGTATCGCGCACCTGCCAAACGAGGATCACGCCGATCTGAATGGGATTACCCACTTTGTCGTTTACTTTTATCTTTTCACTGTCGAAGTTTCGGGCACGTAGTGAAATCGGTTTTTTGCTGAACAGCGGATTTACCCAGAAGAATCCATTTGATTTTGCCGTGCCTTTATAATCTCCAAATAAGACCAACACCAGGGAGCTGTTCGGATTAATGAAGAAAAACCCCGGCATCAGCAGAATACTTGCGATTACCAACAGAATAAAGAATGGGGCACGGGCGGCAACAAATCCGCCGATTCCGATAACCAGACAGACAAGTATGATGGCAAGCATCACATAGCCCGACAAGGGGCTGTAGGTTTTTTCCGTGTTCATATGAGTGATATTAAAATGATATCATTACAATATTACTTACGGAGCATAGCAGTTCCTAGTTTCGTTTTGGAAATAATTTTTTGATTGGAGTTATTGCAACAAAAACCGCAACACTATGGTGATGTATAACCCCAAACGATGGCTTTCCCTCATTTTCCACTCTTATAGCCGCCGCGTAATGTCCAGGCTTCTGCCTGCGCTGGGGTTTATGACCGTGTATTCCCTGGTGTTATGCTATTTTTTTCTTGATTATTTCAAGCTCCACCAGGCAGATTTTCAACCAACCATCGCAATGCATCAGCTGCTGGGGATCGTGCTGGGTCTCTTTCTTGTTTTTCGCACAAATACAGCGTACGACAGATGGTGGGAGGGCCGAAGGTTGTGGGGTGGATTGGTCAACAGCACCCGAAACTTTGCAATGAAATTGAATGCGATGATTTCGCGCGAAAATCATGAAGACCGCGACTGGTTCGCCAAGATGATTGCAAATTTTGTTTTTGCGACGAAGGAAAATCTTCGCACAGGCGTACAGTTCGCGGAAATGGATCCGATTAACGATGAATTTCTTAATGATCTGAAACGATTCAAACACAAACCTAACCGCATCGCGGCTTTGATGTATCAAAAGGTTAACCAACTGCTTACTGACAAAAAGATCACCGGTGATCAACTGATCAACCTCGATAAAGAGTTGAAGGATTTCATTGATCTTATGGGTGCATGTGAACGGATCAAGAACACACCTATTCCATATTCCTACATGATGTATGTGAAGAAGTTCATATCGATCTACATTATCACTCTTCCCTTCGGCTTAGTAACTCAATCAGGTTATCTAACCATACCTATTGTCGTGCTTATTGCCTACGTGCTCCTCAGCGTCGAACTTATTGCTGAAGAGATCGAAGATCCGTTCGGTCGCGATATAAATGACCTGCCACTGGATGAATTGACAACCAAGATCCGGGAGAACGTTCGGGAAATATTATTGCAGTGATCAGAGAAAGTCGATGTCGACGTTGAGCGGATAACGCATCAGATACTCTAATGCTTTTTGTACCGTCATATCTTCAAACAGCACCTGGTACAGCATACTAGTTATCGGCGCGCGCACCTTATAGTGATCCGCGCACTTTTTGGCAATCTGCACCGTATTAATACCTTCCGCAATTTCGTCTGTGCTGGCGAGAATTTCTTGTAAGGTTTCACCTTTAGCCAAACGATAGCCGACGGTGAAGTTACGACTCAACGAACTATTACACGTCGTGACAAGATCACCAATACCGGCAACACCCAGGAATGCTTTGGTGTTGCCACCTAACGCCCGCCCTAGGTAAACCATTTCCACCATTCCGCGGCTGACTAGCAATCCTTTTGCATTTTCACCGAAACCCAATCCGCTTAGTGCGCCGGCCGCAATTGCAATGATGTTTTTTAAGATTCCCGCGAGCTCTACTCCAACGACGTCGTTGTTACCATACACCTGGAAGTTTTCATTTCTTAACAGCCGTTTCCCGATATTAATTACTTCATTGAAGTGGCTCGCAATTACAGTAGCGGCAGGGTGACCTTCAGAAAGTTCTTTGCTTAGGTTAGGGCCTGCAAGACATCCTACTCGCACGACAACACTTTCCTCGATTATTACTTCGCTGATCGTCTTCACCATGCTGCGATCCAGAGTCGGAATGGTATCTATGGATTGTCCATCAGGAAGGGTTACATCGAAACCTTTTGTTCCGTGGATGAGAATATGGTAAGGATGCAGGTGAGGAGAGAGCTGCTTAATTAACGACCGGAAATGTTGAGATGGAATAATAGGAAAAATAACATCGCATTGACTCGCCAACGAACCGAGATCGTCAATAGGAGTAACGTTAGCATGAATAGCATGTCCGCGGTTGATCCGTGTTTCAGCGATCTGCCGGACGACATTCTCATCACGCGCATATAGCAGGACTTTCTTTTGCCGGGCAAGTAAGTTGGCGACCACGCTACCGAAGTTCCCGGCTCCGATCACGCCGACCGGTTTATCATTATCAGATAAACTTTTCGAGGTCATACCCAACTAGCCGGTTATGATAATAATATAAAGTGTTGAAGTCTTTCGTAATGATGTTCCCGTCTTTGTTAATCAGCAGTGGCCTCTTCAAATGGAAGATACCGACGTTATCGAGCCCGTGTCGGATGACAAGGTCGATCTTGCCCTTCAGGTGGGTGGCGTGATATACTTTATCCTGATCTTTCAACGCATATATCTGTTTGCGTACGCGCTTGCACGTCTTACGGAATTCTTCATATTCAATAACCTGGTCTTCTTCAGGCAACCTCAGCAATCCAAAGAGGTCCAGCTTCGGATGCTTCTTCTGCCACATCTCGAATGCAACAAATGCTACGAGATGACTGGCAAATATCCTGTTGATTCGAAGATACTCAGCTACGATCTTGCTACTAAGCATCCTGGTGTACTCATCCTCACGCTGTTTGTCCGCGTTGATATCGCCGTTGGAAACGAAATAGTCGCGCGTATCGATGATTCTTCCGTGTGCATCGAGACTGTTCCCCTGTTCGTCAACCTGATTTCCCATCACATCAATACCACGGCCTATGGATACCGAAATATTTGATCCTTTTGTAAAGAATTTGAACAAGAACTGAAGAAGTTGCCAGCTTCCGTACTTGTCCTGCTCAGGGAGGTAACGATCTTGTCCTTTGGAGGATAGATAATCGTCGATGAGGTCTGGCGCTTCAAGCACAAAGTGATAGTTGAGCGTGACCGGCACGATAAATATCTTTCTCACTTCTTCGCCTGGCGCCGCGTCCAGGTAGAGGTTGCGTTGTGCTTCGATCGTGGAGCTAAGCAACCCCAGCTTCAAATGTTTTTCGATCATTCCTGATCTCGAGCGGGTGCCACCCGGAAAGAAAATGCTGTGTGCGCCTTTCTGAACGGCAAGCATCGAATAGAACTTTAGCGTTTCGAGATAGGGTACGTTCTTCTTGCGCCGGTCTACCTTATAGGCACCAAGGCTGTTCATGAAGTAAGCGAATATCTTTATGTTGAACAGGTTCAAGCCTGCGCCGTAAATAAAAGCCGGCAGTCCCAGCGAATGGATGATCCATCCTATAAGAATAGAGTCGAGGTTGCTAAAGTGAGTGGGGACCATTACAACGGTTCCTTCTTTGGCAAGAGTTCTCAGTTGTTTGACCTTCCCAACGATCTGGATTTTGTCGCGAAGTGTGTAACGGTTGCGGAAGAAAGCGCCGAATTTTTTTACGCGGGCGCCGTTGAGAAGGCGCGCAAACCAAAATTTTACGATCTCTCTCGTGAGGCGGTAAGAGCTGGCTTTAAAATTCCCAGCTATTTCATTCGCATAGCGGGAAACAATTCGGTGGAGCAACTCATCTGCTTTGGTCTGAATTTCTTCGGGGCTTTTAGTGGCCAGAGCCACCAGTTCCTCTTTCAAATTCCCCCAAAACCGGGGTTCGTCTGCAGGGTCAACTCGCCAACGATTGCGTTTCATCCGCTGTTGTTCGCGGTAGACGGTCGCTTCAAGTTCGTCAGTAAGTTGTTTTATAGTGGGACGGTTCTTTTTTATTTGATTGTAAGCCGCCTGTGCTACTTCCTCGATAAATTCCTTGCGATTCTTGCTAAGCTGGTAAACCGGCCAGTCGGGTATACCGTCCAGGATAGGTTCATATCGCCTGTTCTTGTTTTTCTTCTCTACTACTTCCATGGAAGGTGCAAAATAAGACAATTTCCTGCATCGACACTTAAAAGGCTTGATTTTAAGCCCTTTGCATTGCTTGTCGCAAACTGCGGCTCATCTCGGCAAACCGTTGGATTGCCTCTTGAATAAAGGGCTGATCAACGATCTTGTATAGCTCGGACTCCCCGGAAATATCAAATTCATTGACCTTGAAGGTCTGCTCCAGTAGTCCTTGTTCCAATTTAATAAGGTAGCGATTATTCCATGAAAAGACAGTGATCTTGCAGTCACTATGAGGAATTTCTCCCACGACACGCATACGTTCTCGATTTACCTTCAAAGGTAATCAAAGAAGTTATCATTAATTAGAAATTACTTTTTGTCCTGAATCATCAGTTTGTGTCTGATACTTTTCAGTTCGTGGTCCAGGTTTTTGAAGACGGTGCTGTTGTGAAGTTTGTCGAGTTCCATCTGCCGCATCAGACGCTTGATTTCCATTTCGCGTTTGACAAGCGCGGCATTACTTATTTCTTCTGGTTTCATTTAGGGGAAGAGCAGGTTAAGAGTGGTTTGGGTTCGCTAAGATATCAGATTAAATTAAACGGTTAATCAGACCCAAACAGAATTTTTTTTACTCACCTAAAGTTTTGCATGAACTGTGATAGTATAATTACTTTACAGCATCAGTTATGAAACTACGGTGCGCCTATGCTTTGTTACAGACAAAATAATATAAATGTTGCAACTGATAAGCTAAAAAAAGAAAAGCCTCAAGCTTCAAGCAATCGCTTGCAGCCTCCGGCTTACCCCCTGCGACTTATATCTCGTATCATAGGTCTTGCAGCATATACCATATACCATATACCTTATACCTTATATCTTATACCTTATAGCATGCGACTTGTAGCTCTTATCTCGCGACTCGTGGCTTGTATCTTGCGACCTGCGGCTTGTATCTCGCGACTTGCATTTACAGCGACTTGCTGCTGATGGCGACCCTGATACCTTTTATTCACCGTCCTTCAAAACTATTTCCATCTTCTGAGACTAATTTTGTGTCTAAAGCGTTAGCATATTTGTTATTTTAAGGATTCAAAACATGTTATATATTGTGTATTGATCTAAATTGGTCTTAAATAGGGCTTTTTACAAAAAAACATGGATTCTTTCCCATTAGGGCGAAAAATTAGGAGGGGGGGCTTACTGGCGGTCCTGTTTTCAGTTTGCGCAATCATTCACTCAAACGCGACACACCTTAGAGCCGGAGAGATTGTGGCGACCCGAGTAAATTGTAACAGTCTTACATTCATCATCACAGTTACCGTTTACACAAATACTAAAAATACAACTGTACTTTTTGGTGGCGATCAGGATATTCTAAACTTCGGTGACGGCGAAACAATGCTGGTTCCCGAAACAGCTAACACAGTACGACTAGATCTTAACTCAGACGGAAGTGTAGCCACAGCTTCATTCACTATTTCGCACACGTATTCCGGTATTGGTTCCTATACGATAAGTTATAAGGAGCCTAATCGAAATGAAGGTGTGCTTAACATGGACGCCTCTGTCAATACCACTTTTTATCTAGAGACTGTAGTGAGCGTGGATCCTTTCCTTGGTTGTAATAATACACCGCGGCTGTTGATTGCTCCCATCGACCAGGCCTGCTCAGGCGTAACGTTTTCTCACAACCCGGGCGCTTATGATCCGGACGGCGACAGCATTTCATTCGCATTGGCAGTTCCTTATAGCGACCGCAACACAGAAGTTATCAACTACAAGAATCCTAACGATCCTAAATTTTATACCAACTACGGTGCGGGCAATGAAACGGGCACGGGCAATCCGACATTTGCCATCGATGCAGTCACCGGCACGATAACATGGGATGCACCTGGAGCGGTAGGCGAGTATAACATTGCCTTTCATATTATAGAGTGGCGAAAGAAGAATGGCGTATGGTACCAGGTTGGTTACGTCCGGCGCGACATGCAGATAATTGTAGCGGATGATTGTGACAACGATCGCCCCGATCTTATTCTTCCTGCTGACACCTGCGTGGTGGCAGGTACAGTGCTGGACGTTATCATTAAGGGTATCGATCCCAACGACGATGATGTGAAGATCGAGGCTTTCTCAGAATTGTTCAACCTTCCTTTGGCGCAATCGCCTGCAAATTATGATCCCAAGCCCGGCGTTGATGACTTTGTTGATTCGCCTTCGGAGACAAGGTTTCGATGGGCTACGCAATGCCTTCACGTAAAAGACCAACCTTACCAGGTGGTGTTCAAGATCACAGACAAACCAGATAATGGTCCCAGGCTTGTTACCTTCAAGACATGGTTCATTAAAGTTGTCGGACCGGAACCGGAATGGGAAGATGCCAAGCTTAATCTCGCGAATCGGACGGCCAGCCTCAAGTGGGAACCGTACTTTTGCCAGGGAGCTGAAAGTATGCAGGTTTGGAGAAAAGTAGATGGTGCGCCGTTTGAGCCCGACAACTGCCAGACCGGTATGCCCGACTTCCTCGGTTATGATCTCGTTGATGTTGTAGGTATTAAAAATGAAAACAATGTGCCTATCACTTCATACACCGATAACAATAATGGAAAAGGATTAGCACCTGGTGCAAAATACTGTTACAGGCTCGTTGCAATATTCCCGCTGCCCCGAGGTGGTGAAAGTTATGTTTCAAAAGACACCTGTGTAGGACCGATCCTCGCTGATGTGCCAGTGATCACAAAGGTAAGTGTGGATAAAACTGATATAGCAGTCGGACAGATAAACGTTTGCTGGATGAGACCTTTCGAAGCAGATCCGGCGCAGTTCCCGCCACCATATCGTTATGAGATATACAGGTCTGTTGGATTTGCAAGAGGAGGAGACTCTACTAACGTTAGCCCGCCAGGCATCTTTACCGACACGTGTTTCGTGGACAACGACTTGAATACAGAAGAAAATGTTTACAACTACAGCATAGCGGCGTATGCTTCGAACGGATTATTTGTTGGAACGTCTGCTGCCGCTTCGTCCGTAAGACTCGATGCGAAGTCGCAGGTGAAGAGGATCGAACTCACCTGGAGCGCATTTGTTCCGTGGTCGAATTTTATTCAAACCGTTCCCAATAAGCATCTTATTTACCGCGGGCCCGAAGGAGCAACCGAAGCCGACCTGGTCCTCATTGATGAAGTGGACGTATCATCTACGGGATTTATTTATTTGGATGAAGGACAATCCGATGGGGTACCGTTGGTGGACAACCAGGTGTATTGTTATCGTGTGATGACGCGAGGTGGTTATGGCAATCCGCTGATACCTCAGCCGTTAGAAAATTTCTCCCAGATCATGTGCGCGCAGCCGGGTGATACAATACCACCTTGCCAATTGGAACCACCGTTGCGCAGCACGATAGATTATGTAGACTGCGAAGACTACTACAAGAAGTATTGTCAAAAGGATAACTACAGCAACACTATCTATTGGAACCGTTCGCCGGACGCGGAATGCCGCACGGATGTACGCGGCTACAATGTATACGCCGCCAGCAGGGTAGGTGAAGAATTCTCTCTACTCGCGGAAAATGTAAGGGATACTTTTTACATCGATAGTGATCTGCTGTCCTTCGCCCGATGTTACAAGATTGCGGCTGTCGACCGGTCCGGCAATATTGGAGAGCTCAGTGAAGAATTGTGTATCGACAATTGCCCATACTATGAGCTTCCAAACGTGTTTACACCGAACACGGATCTGAAAAATGATGTCTTCAGCGCATACAGCCTTCGTGGTTACGAATGTGAGGATTGTCCGAAAATACCAGACCACCTCACGATGAAGTGTGCGCGGTTTGTTCAGAGTGTAAGTTTCACCGTTTATAACCGTTGGGGTCAGGAAGTCTACGACTACGATGGACGGGTGGGCGACGGCGAGAATAACATTTTCATCGACTGGGATGGAAGAGATGATAAAGGAACCGAGCTGTCAACAGGTGTGTATTATTATGTGGCAGAGGTCACCTTCGATTCCGTAGACCCCGGCAAGCAGACTAAAAAGATCAAAGGATGGGTTCACTTGGTTCGCCCATAGACACCAGTGGCAAAACTATAGTTCTTTTCGATGGCGTTTGTAACCTGTGCAATGGGTCAGTGCGGTTCATTATCAAAAGGGATGCGTTATCGAAATTCCTCTTTGCCTCACTTCAGTCGGACTTTGGTCAGTCGCAGTTGTTAAAATTCGGATTAGACCCTACAAAACTTCACAGCATTATTGCCATTGAGAATGGAAAATTTTTTGAAAGAAGCGATGCTGCGCTGATGATTGCGTCAGGCTTAGCCCAACCGTGGCCGATGTTAGGAATGTTCA
>DATHIE010000162.1:0-3937 GCA_035316905.1 Chryseolinea sp.
GGAACTAATCTTCGGATGATCCAACAGTTACTGGGACACAACTCTCTTCGAACCACGTCAGTATATCTTCATTTGAGTTGCTTTGATCCTAAAGACGTGAGTAGCCCCTTTGACAACCTTTAAAGCGTTAGCAATGGAAAATTCAAGGGATAATGCGTTAGAGTTAGCTACTGTTTTCAGGCAGTATGCACATGAATATGAACATAAACACAACTTGTGTTCAAGCCAGCGCAAAGCGTATAATGCAATTATGCATTGCCGGACTTCAGCACTGGGTTCCCATCAGGCCGTATGCGATAGTTGTGGGCATAAAAAGACGAGTTATAACTCTTGTCGTAACCGGCACTGCCCAAAGTGCCAATACATAAAGCAACTTCTTTGGGTAGATAAACTAAAGAATCGCCTATTACCTACACGCTATTTTCATATTGTATTTACCGTGCCAGAATTTCTGAATGGTCTTTTTTACATTAATCAACGAGCATGTTATGATATGTTGTTCAAAGCATCCGCTTTTGCGATTCAAAAAACGGCTTGCAATCCAGCTTTTCTGGGTGCCCAAAGTGGCAACGTCTCCGTTCTGCACACCTGGGGCCAGTCTTTAAACTATCATCCACACATACATACTTTGGTGCCAGCAGGTGGAATGGATCCTGATGGACAACAGTGGATACCTGCTGCGAAAAAATTCTTTGTGCCCGTTCAGGCACTATCAAAGATTTTCAGAGCTAAGTTCTATCAGCTATTGGAACAGGCCTTGAAGAAGCAGATGCTGATTATTCCGCAGAAGGAGGGTTTGCTGTATGATGATTTAAAAAGGTTTAAACAAATGGTGTATGGTAAGCTATGGCATGTACATATAAAGAAAACTTTTAAGGGTGCAGGCCAAGTTATTAGTTATCTGGGAAGATATACCCACCGTGTGGCCATTAGTAATAGCCGGCTTGTGTCGCTCAGTAATAATGTAATTCACTTTCGATGGAAGGACTATCGGGATGGTCGCTTGAAGGTTATGGAACTGGAGGTCCTTTGTTTTATCAGACGCTTTCTCCAGCACATATTGCCGTGTGGTTATTATAAGATCCGGTATTTTGGAATCTTCTCAGCCATACATGCCAAGACCAGCATGGTGCAATGTTTTGCATTGCTTAGGGCCGCACCAGGGATTTCGCAGTATGAAGGGCTTCACATGACAGAAGTGTTGAGACTTATTACCGGAAGAGATCTTATTAGATGTTCTGAGTGCAAGAAGGGAACCATGGTCCTGGTCGGATGTGCGAAAAGCCGTCCGGAGGATTCTTAAGTTGAGCGGTAGAAGATTGTTCTTTGATATAATCAATCAGGGCGTGGCAAAGCATGAAGTCACAGGGAAGAGTCTGTATCTACGAAACTAAAAATGACGGATGAAGGGTAGTGGAAAACTAAAAATATCGATTACAGCAAATCTTATCTATGATCCAGAACCAATATCCACCAAGAAAATAACATACTATGCCCATAGCAAACAAGACGGCATCGTTCAACTATATTTTATACGAAATCTTGAAAGATCACCATAAATCAAATTAGACTTTTCCTTAGGCAATCTCATTGATAACGCCTATTTTTTTGCCTGGATTTCGCATAAAACACTTTATTGTTGTAGGTCATTGCGCAAGAGTAATTACACAACTAATTAGAGTGAAAGAGTTAACGGACTTTCTGGAAAGGATACTAGCTGTAAAACCGATGTCAAGCGGGACATATGACGATGGACGCTGGTGGACAAAATTCTCAATTAACATCCATCATCAATTAGCATGGAATGTAGTTCAAGAATTAGGGCATATTGTTAACTATGTTTCGCTTGACGAACGACTGCCGACAGTGTTCTATCCGGTTTCTCCGCCACCATATATGAATGGCGGACCAGAGCAATTTCTTTCTTGGATCATTGAGACGACCGACAAGGACTTTGACCCTGCGAAAATGATGGAATGGCTTGAGGGTCGACTTCCAAATCCGGTTGACGACATAAACCAATGGAAAATGGATGAGTAAGCGCAACGACCTACAACAACAGGTATGTGAACATTGCGGGCGGAATGCAAAATTTGTAGTTTAGTTTTCAAATAACATTCGGTAACGCGGATAGTTGCGCACAAGTCGGGCCTGGCATTCGTACCTCATTAACCAACCCTCCTTATCCCGCAACGTCACATACCAAAGCGTTGTGGGCAACGTGCCCCAAGAACTCAACCACGATATGACGAAGTTGCCAAGAATATATTCCCTTTCTCCGGGTGGCGCCACCAAGTACTACTGGTTCAATATTCTTCAGAAGGTGGCGGCAGGAGAACATCTGAGGGAGAGAACAAAATCTGGACTTTACACCTTCGGTAGATATAGCGGGACAACAGAGGCTGACTGTCACGCAAGCACACTCGGTCTGAATTTCCATTCCGACCGTTTCACAAAAGTGATTGAAGAATGTAGTTGCTCGACATTTAACAAATTCAAAATTGACACCCAGTCCAAATTAAAAACCAAAAGCGATTACTATTTTGTTCAACCGAATTGTGCGATTCCCCGAATAGAGAATCAAGACATATTCTCGCGGCCAGACCTAGAGAAATATTGCTCTGAAAATAATACCGAGATGACGCAACTTCTGATCCTTTCAACACAAATCTACTATCTCTACGCGGACTTTGGAAAATGGAATGGCGACGACATCTTCACTGTTGTTGACACTACCCTTTTATTGGTGACTGACAAAATAAAACTGCTGCTCGAGAAGCATGCATTGAAAAATATCAAGTTTAAAGAAATCCCTTTTCTTAGTTAGCAGTTGGACCGGCCGCTGCACACAACATCGTGCATATGCCATTGCCTGGATTTGGGTTAATTTGAAGATTCGTTTACTAACAATGTTCGGACAAGGTAAAAGATTCGGTGTAGTCGCGCAAGTCATGCTTCGCATTAAACTTGCACTCCTAGACCGGCAACGCCATATGCACCAACGTTACCAGCAATGCGCTTGGAAAATTTCGAGCATAGAATTATTAACTGTAGATAGAAATGACAAACTGGAAATTGGCGTTCCTTATTTCGCTGGTAATAGTTTGTCTTTTTGGTTTTAATGCAAATTCTCAGACATCCTTTATAACAGAATTAGAACTCGTTGGCGGCCCAAGCTTGAGTAGCTATTGGGGAAAGAATAGGCCGAAAGAGCAAGTTGCATATTGGACATACTTTTTTGGCGGAGGGGCGGCGCATCGGTTTAATCATGGACTAGAAATCAATGCGAAATTCCTGTTTGAAAGGAAGGGAAACAAGATGGATTATGTCACAACACTCTACGATGAAAATAATGTGGCAACTACCTATCGATTCATGCAAGGGAGTGAGTTGGATTACCTGACATGTCTATTAAACCTGAAGTATTATATAGACAAGAAGGACCGGTTCTATGGTGGAGTGGGCGGTTTTTTTAGCAGCCTGCAAAAATCAATGACATACACTGAAGCACAAGTTCTTCAAGGTGGCGGCACAAGCTATTACTATTCCCAAGACGGCAGTTATAACGATTTTGACTTTGGGATAAGCGCCACCACTGGTTACAGGTTACAATTCCGACCTAAATTATTCTTGAATATTCAACTCATAGGCAACCTAGGCCTTTCTGACATCGTAAAGAGCGAGATTCCCACTGATGGTCCCACGAAATGTTTCAATCTTTCGCTTGGCGTTGGCTTCACCTTTAAACCTTAACGTTCTGTGAGAACCAAATTTGTATTAGGTTACAAATAGCAGCCGTCCTGTTTGACTCGGAGAGAAGCTCTGAGAACATACAGACTTACCATCTAGCGAAAAAGGCAAGACAGATAACAAAAATTATTGAAACGCGCAAAGCTGGTAACAACAGCTATATGGCATTGCCGGGTTTGTGTTAACG
>DATHIE010000163.1:0-9895 GCA_035316905.1 Chryseolinea sp.
GTCACAATTTTATCCCCTCAACCGAATTCCCGATTGGCGGAAAACTTTATTGTTGACGTAAGCGCTAATGCAGCAAATGGAATTAGTAAAGTTGAATTGTATCTCGACAATGTAATGATTGGAAGAGCAGATGCTCCACCATACGAATACTTCGTCAACATTACAGGCTACAGCATGGGTGACTATATACTGAAGGCCGTAGCTTACAGCAATGCTGGCGCAACTCAGCTGGAGGAAATCTCAATTACGATCCTCAAGTCAACGATTCCGGCACCGTTGGAGTTTACTGCGACAAAGGGTAGATATGGAAACAAGGTCGCATTAACGTGGAACAAGTCACCAGGAGTCACTCACTACGAAATTTACAAACTGGACAACTTCTCGCTGCAATATGGGAAGATCGCGACCGTCGAAAGCAATACGTTTGAGGACAATGCGATTGAGTCACCACTTACGCAATTCTTTTACAAGGTCCGCGCCTATAATTCGGATGCAGAGTTTAGCGAATTCAGCGATCACGACTATGGATACACAAGTGGAGAACCATACGACTTGATTACGTCTTTCGGAAGGGAGGGTACAAATAACGATGAGTTTGGTATGATTGTTCATCTGTCATATCACAACAACGAACTATTCCTGGCGGATGACTACCGTCAGCGGGTTGTAGCCTTCAACAAGGAGGGTAATTTTATAAGAGTACACCAATTGTATAACGGGTACCCGCTTGCTCCGTATTTCTTTGGAGACAAAAGACTAAATATATATAACAATACGATAATGGTGGAGGAAGGGCCGACAACGCTAAATTCATTCGTAGCGGACCTAATCGGGATCAGGCAAGCAACTGTCGACGATGAAAATCATATTTATGTTGCAGCGAGCAATAGCAATAAAATTGCAAAGTATGATATGCAGGGGAACCTGATCTTGCAATGGGGAGTAGAGGGCGATCTGCCTGGTCAATTTAATGCGTCATGGGGCATCGCTTTCTTTCATGATAATATCGTGGTGTCGAACTATTTTTCTAAAAAGGTTCAGTTTTTTTCAAAAAGCGGAGTATTCATCAAAGAATGGGTGTTTGCTGATGCAGGTGGGACTTTTAATATATACGTAAAGGACGACTTTCTTTATATCGCGTGCGGCAACTACATTGCCAAGACCGACTATGATGGTTTGGTCATCGAAAAAATTTACGGTCTTTTTACTTTTGCGACAGGCATCGCCGTCGATGAAGATGAAAACATATTTGTCACCGACGCGTACCAACGAAAAATATACGCGTATAGAAAAAATGATTGATTTCCGTTTGTGAGCTAATCTCCAGAAGACGTGTTGGACGCCCTGTTGTTCAAGTATTTTCTGCGACCTTATACCCTATACCTCCACTCACTGCGACTTCCCTCTCGCAAGGATCGGAATTATGGATTCAACTTTATCTTTGCGAATTCCATACATAACGTCGTATTCATTCACGACCGGATCACAATGGGGAACAATGACCTCTAGCTTATCGCCAACTTTATAATTCTTATTGGACGTTGTAAAGGTTATTGTGCCATATTCATCGGAGCCTGCTATGTAATCATACCCCGGCTCACCCAGGACCATAGCATTTGGTTTGTTTAGCGTTAATGCTTTCGAGCCTGAGTCAGTAATAAGACGGCCTGGATAATTAGCATTGATGATCGTGGTCATGACGGTCAGCGATGACGCGAAGTCGTCGAAAACAGTTTCGTTCTTGGCGCCTCCGATTTCGATGTATTGACAGTCCATAAAAAGGTAACTGCCAACCTGGACGTCAGTGAATCCTTTGACGGCCGTCATAATATCGTAAGTTCCTGTACCTCCACCGCTGAAGATCTCGAGGTTCAGTCCACTTGCCTTCATCTTTTCGTAGGTCATGATAATCGGCTCATAGTTCTTCAGCGCTTGCTCTTTTCTTTTCTGAAAACCTTTTACGTGCTGCACACCACCGTCGTAGGCAAGAATTCCCCTGAATCTAAGGTTGGGCATCTTATCAACCATCTGTGCTAACGCAAGGGCTGGATCACCAGCGAGGACACCCGATCGTTTAATGATATCAATATCGACAACTACATCTGCTTTTATACCAAGCGCCTTAGCCGCATCTTGCAGGTCCTGTGCATTCTGTGGATTGTCCACTGCCTGAATAAACCCACTGTATTTTTTTCGAAGCGCCATTGCCCGTTTGATCTTCGGGGCAGTAACATTCACACCAGTCATCAATACACTGTTGATTCCATTGTCAAGCATTATCTCAGACTCTGATAGTTTTGCCGTACAAATTCCGATAGCTCCCGCTGCAATCTGCATCTTAGCAATCGCCGGAGACTTGTGGGTTTTTGCATGTGGCCTGGTTGCCACTCCGGTTCCCTGTAATCGCGATTGCACCACCTTAATATTCTGCTCCATCTTGTCAAGGTCAACACATAGCGCAGGACTGTCTAAGTCCCATTTGGATTTGCCGACGTCATTTGAAATCTTGTCGGGAGCGGCGACGATAGACGTTAGTGGCACCAAGGAAGCAACTCCGGCGACAGCGCCGCGCTGGAGGAATTTTCGACGATCAATCAGTTCAGGCATAGTTAGGTTGGATGGGTACCTACGAATTTATCAAAAATCCGTCTGAGTTCTCTATTGTTTGTGATTAAAGGTTCAAACCTTTCGAAAGGTTACCGTTCCTCAAAATCATTCTGACATCTTAACTTTTATCCCTACTTTTATATAGACCACTAAAAACCGAACTACACCATGAAGAAATCATATTTATTCATTTTGTGCAGCCTTTTTCTCATTTCCATTTACACGGCAAAAGCACAATCAAACCCAAATCCTGACATAGCCGTATTCTTGAATCACATTGGTGTTTATGTCACCAACCTGCAGGTCAGCACAGCATTTTACGAAAACATCCTAAGTCTCAAACAAATCCCGGAGCCTTTTCACGACGGCAAGCACACCTGGTTTACCATTGGCAAGGCGGGACACCTGCACCTCATACAAGGAGATCCAAAGCAATACGAGCGTGACAGGAATGACCACCTTTGTTTTAGCGTTAAATCAATCGAGGGGTTTATCGCAAATCTTGACAAACATAAAATAGAGTACACAAACTGGCCGGGAACAGCGAAGGAACCCACCATCCGACCAGATGGTGTAAAGCAGATTTATTTCAAGGATCCCGATGGTCACCTGATCGAGATCAATAACGATACGTCAGTCAAACAATAAGATCCGTACATTAATATTCCTTACCAATAAGTCACTGTTTCAACTAGAAGTGGCCGACATCAATTAGACTGCAACTTTTTTTATTAACAATCCATGAAGCTTTTATTGCTTTTCATTATCCTTTCAGCCTGCGTGACCCCAAGCAATTCTCAAAACAGCGATAAGATCGCCGCAAGCACCATCAAGTTGTATGCAGATAAAATTCCCAATGAAATTCCTGCGCCGGATACGGAAACAAAGACTGATGATGGACACATTCGTAATATTTCCAGACCCACGCTGGCCGTCTATCTCCCCTCAAAGGAGAAAGCTACAGGAGCGGCTGTGATCATTTGTCCTGGCGGTGGATACGGTATCAATGCATACAAACACGAAGGAACAGATGTAGCTGAGTTGCTGGCCTCGAAAGGCATCGCTGCATTTATTCTGAAATACCGCTTGCCTAATGACAAGAACATGAAAGACAAATCGATGGGACCGCTTCAGGATGCTCAACAGGCGATACGGACAGTAAGGCAACGTGCTAAAGAATGGAATGTTGATCCTTCTAAGATCGGTATAGCCGGGTTTTCGGCCGGCGGGCACCTTGCATCTACGGCTGGAACGCATTTTCAAAAATCGCTGATCGACAATCCTGAAAATACCAGTGTGCGACCTGACTTCATGATCCTTTTATATCCGGTGATCAGCTTTGACGACAGTATTGGGCATATCGGATCTCGCACCAATCTATTGGGCAAGACTCCTTCAGCAGAAATGATTCGCCTTTATTCCAATGAGCTCCAGGTCACAAAACAAACACCTCCGACCTTTCTTATGCACGCGGGAGATGATGAGGCCGTGAAGGTTGAAAACAGCCTGCTGTTTTATGAGGCGTTAAATGATAATAAGGTTCCTTCTGAGCTTTTTGTTTTTCCAAAAGGAGGTCATGGTTTCGGTTTGATCAACCCGACTTCGCCCGATCGCTGGATGGATCGTTGCCTGGATTGGATGAAAAGCAATGGTTGGTTATAGTTCCCGCCGCTGCTGCGCACTAGATTTTCCGGTAACGTTTTTTTTGACCTAATGAAGCAGCGGACTGTTATATATTTGAACGTGGTGCTTTACTTTAAGCACAAATCTGCAACATCAAATTCATTGTCATGAAGAAAACAGTCATTGCTATTGCATTTATTTTAACAAGTCAAGTTACCTACTCACAGAACCATGGATGGAAAATGGTTGAGGGAAAGATCCATACAAAGTGGGCTGAAACGATAATTCCGCCCGCGGTGCTCCCAGAATACCCGAGGCCCCAAATGGAGCGCGACAGCTGGATGTTACTAAATGGACTTTGGGACTACGCCATCAAACCCCAAGGAGATTTGGCGCCCACAACATTTGACGGAAAGATCCTTGTTCCATTCGCCATAGAATCTGCGCTTTCCGGCGTTGGAAAAAATGTCGGTAAAGAAAATCACCTTTGGTATAGACGCATGGTGTCCATACCATCGTCCATGAAAAACAAAACAGTACTTCTTCATTTCGGTGCAGTCGACTGGCAAAGCGATATTTATGTCAACGGTAAAAAGGTGGCCAGTCATCAGGGAGGTTACGACCCATTTTCTGTGGACATCACCACATCATTAAAGCGTGGTGAGCAGGAGATCGTAGTTCGCGTCTGGGATCCGTCAGACGAGGGGCCACAACCAAGAGGTAAACAAGTAAACAAACCTCATGCTATCTGGTACACTCCAGTTACAGGTATCTGGCAAACGGTCTGGCTTGAAGCAGTTCCTAAGACTTACCTCAATGGATTTCGTCAGACGCCAGATATCGATCGTAAAAATCTGACCGTCACGACTGACGTAAAGGATGCGCAACCGGGCGACCAGGTCCGTATATCTGCGTTTGATGGCACTCAGCGTGTTGCCGAACAGTTATTTGATGCTACTGGCGGAAGTCTTGATATCCCAAATGCAAAGTTGTGGTCACCTTCAGATCCGTTCTTGTACGATCTGAGGATTGCTCTGCTCAGAAAGGGGAAGGTGATTGATGAAGTCAAGTCGTATTTCGCGATGCGAAAGATATCTATGGCTCCGGATGAACATGGCATACAGCGTATGCTGTTGAATAATGAGTTTGTATTTCAGTTCGGACCATTGGATCAGGGATGGTGGCCCGATGGTTTGTACACAGCACCTACAGATGAGGCGCTGAGGTTTGATATTGAAAAGACCAAGGAGATGGGCTTTAACATGATCCGGAAGCACGTGAAAGTTGAGCCTGCGCGATGGTATTATCACTGCGATAAATTGGGTATGTTGGTTTGGCAAGACATGCCTAGCGGAGATATGGGTAACCGTTGGGATTCACGGCCAGGCATACTAGGCATAGCAACTTCAAAAGAACGCTCATCCGAATCTGAAACCATCTTTCGGACAGAATGGAAGGCGATAATGGACGCTACCTATAATTTTCCATCCATCGTGGTATGGGTTCCATTCAATGAAGCCTGGGGTCAGTTCAAAACGGAGGAGATTGTCAACTGGACGATGAAGTATGATCCATCCCGGTTAGTAAACACGGCGAGCGGAGGAAACTTTCATAACGTAGGCCATATAATTGATATGCATAATTACCCAGACCCGGTAATGCCGGATGCGCAGTTGTACGGAAAAGAACGAGTTGTGGTACTCGGTGAGTACGGTGGACTAGGCTTGCCGTTGGAAGGGCATACGTGGCAGTCAAAAGATAATTGGGGATACCAAAGTTTTCCGAATAAGGAGGAGCTTTTGAAAAAGTACGAATCGTTTATCGAGCGAATCCCTGGACTCATCATACAAGGATTGTCCGCCGGTGTTTATACACAAACAACGGACGTGGAAATTGAGACGAATGGTCTGATGACCTACGATCGCGAGGTTATTAAGATGCCAGCATCAAGACTTCATGAAGTACATATGAAACTGTACGACCCAGGATTGGTCAAATTGAAATAAATTATTGAAAGATCATGACACGCGCAGGTGCAGTTGTAGTTTGTACGCTTTTCACAATCCAGTTGTACGCAGGTAGTGCTGAGCTCATCAGCCTGGAGGCGGCGGCGGACACATTAATTAAGGAGGCTTACCACGAAGTTTCTCCCGGACATATCAAACCCAGAGGTTGGCTGCTGCATCAGCTCGAAATCATGCGCGACGGATCAACTGGGCATCTTGATGAGATACATGCAAAACTAAAAAACGACAACGGCTGGCTTGGTGGCAAAGGTGACGGATGGGAAGAAACGCCGTACTGGCTGGATGGTGCCGTGCCATTGGCATACCTGCTCGATGATGCTCAACTTAAGAACAAAGTATTAAAGTATATCCAATGGACATTAAACAATCAACGTCCCTCAGGATATTTTGGACCGATAACAAAAGAGGAGCGGGAAAAGGGGATAAAGGTTTCCGCAGATAATTGTGCGGCAGGCGAAGATTGGTGGCCAAAGATGGTTATGCTCAAGGTGCTCCAGCAATATTTCATGGCAACAAACGATCAACGCGTGATAACCTTCATGACAAAGTATTTCAATTATCAATTGAAAACGTTGAAGCAATGTCCCATAGGGAAATGGACAGAATGGGGTGCGTCACGCGGCGCTGAAAATGTTATGATGGCTCAATGGCTGTTTAACATCACCCACGAACGATCTCTGCTTGAGCTTGCGGGGTTGATTGAATCACAGTCGTTCGAATGGAGTACTTGGCTTGGTAATCGAGACTGGGTAATGAACGCGGCCGCCAATCAAACGGACAAGGATTGGATGCGCCGTCATGCTGTGAACCTGGGTATGGCCCTGAAATCACCAGCGATAAATTATCAAAGGACTGGTGAGAGAAAATACCTTGCAGCATTAAAAACAGGATGGAATGACCTGATGACACTTCACGGTTTGCCTATGGGTATTTTTTCAGGCGATGAAGATCTTCATGGCAATGACCCAACTCAGGGAGTTGAGCTTTGTGCTATTGTGGAAGCAATGTATTCACTGGAGAAAATCTCACAGATCACAAAGGATGTTCAGTACATGGATGCGCTTGAAAAAATGACCTTCAACGCACTGCCAACTCAGACTACGGATGACTACAACATGAAACAATACTTTCAGATTGCCAACCAGGTCCAGGTTTCAAGAGGGGTATTCGATTTTTCTTTACCCTTTGACAAAGGTATGAACAATGTTTTCGGGCTTCGAAGCGGTTACACGTGTTGTACATCGAACATGCACCAGGGCTGGACAAAGTTCGCTTCGCACTTGTGGTATTTGACCAATGATGGTGGATTGGCCGCACTTCAATACAGTCCGAATGAATTACAAACAAAAGTGAAGGGTAAGGATGTTATTATTAAGGAGATAACAAATTTCCCATTTGATGAAACCGTGAACTTCGAATTCAGCACAAAGGATTCTGTGAAGTTCACACTGACGTTAAGGATACCATCCTGGTGTAAGAATGCAACGGTTTCAGTAAATGGTCAAAAGCTTGAGTCAATGGACGCTGGCCGCACGATAACCATCGAAAGTACATGGAAGAATGGCGACAAGGTGATCCTCAATTTGCCTATGGAACTCAAAACATCAAATTGGGGGAAGAACTCACGCGCCATCGAACGTGGACCACTCGTTTATGCGCTTAAACTGGAGGAGCGTTGGGAAAAAGGCAATGAACCTACGGAGGGTGACTACATGAGTGTTTATACAACCCAACCGTGGAATTACGGATTATTGAAAGAAGTTATAGACAATCCCTCGGCAACTTTGAAAGTTGAGACACGGCCAGTAGGGGATAAGGTTGTCTGGAATATCCAAAATGCCCCCATTGAGATAACTGCACCGGCAAAAAAAATTCCGAACTGGAAAGTTGTTGACGGCGTAGCACATCAGCCAGTGACGGACCGTACAGGGATCTATAAAGGCGAAGTCGGCGACGTTGTTGAAAAGATCAAGCTTATCCCATACGGATGCTCCAAAGTAAGGATTGTTGCTTTTCCAGTTGTCAAATAGTTTTTACTCAATCGTATACATCGACTCATCATATGATCATTAATCTTAATAACCAATGAAAAAATCTTTTTCGATCCGAAGCTTTCTTATTGCGATTTTAGCGATCGCAGCGATCTCGTGCCAAAAGAAGCAACCAATAGAGACAACAGCCAGTGCGGACTCAATTCAAGTAGTACGGGATGTCTGGAGTAAAGACCAGGCGACCGAATGGTATAAACAATGGGGATGGCTTCGCGGATCCGACTTTATTCCAAGCACTGCTATCAACCAGCTTGAAATGTGGCAGGCCGAGACCTTTGATACGGCTACTATCAACCGGGAGTTAGGATGGGCAGAATCTATCGGGATGAATTCGATGCGAGTGTATCTTCACCACCTAGCTTGGGAGTTGGATCCTGCCGGCTTCAAACAGCGTGTTGACCAATATTTGGCGATAGCCGACAAGCATCACATCTCCACTCTGTTCGTGATTTTCGACGATGTTTGGAGTCCTACTTACCAAGCGGGTAAGCAGCCGGATCCTAAACCCGGAATACATAATTCTGGCTGGGTACGCGATCCAGGCGACAAGATCCATGAGGATTCCACATTAAATCTCACGCTCGAACGATACGTGAAGGATATGCTAACGCGATTCGCGAATGACAAGCGTATTGTTCTTTGGGACCTCTACAACGAACCAGGCAACAGCGACTTAGGAAATAAATCGATGCCTTTGCTCGAAGATGTGTTTGAATGGGGAAGGGAGGTTAATCCTTCGCAGCCACTTTCGGCTGGTGTCTGGAGCAAAGACCTGCCTGATTTTAATGTTTACCAGTTGGCAAACTCTGATGTAATAACTTATCACAATTATATGGACCCTGCTTCTCACAAGCAGTGGATCGACAGCCTGCGAACCTACGGACGACCATTGATATGTACCGAGTACATGGCAAGAACACGTGGCAGCCTCTTTAAAGATATCATGCCCATATTAAAAGCCGAGAATATTGGTGCCTATAACTGGGGACTTGTAGCCGGAAAAACCAATACGATCTACGCCTGGGATACGCCGATGCCTGATGGCAAAGAGCCGAAGCTCTGGTTCCACGATATATTCCGAAAAGATGGAACACCTTACAAAAAGGAAGAGGTGGCTTTGATCAAGTCATTGACGAAGCCGTAGGATGACGATGAATGGAAAATTTGCCAGTCACCGCTAATCTGCCACTTGCTTCCGCGACTGACCGTGGAAACCTTGAGTTGGAATGTTACTTCGCCGAAAACTTGTAGATAGTAGTTGTTTTGTACACTTCGCCGGGGTTTAACACCACGGTAGGAAATTCGGGTCTGTTTGGCGAGTCCGGAAAATGCTGGGTCTCAAGGCACAAGCCATATCGCTGCTCGTAAACTGTGTTGAATTTCCCCGTGACCTTTCCATTGAGAAAGTTGCCTGAATAAAATTGAGTGCCGGGCTCCGTTGTGAACATTTCCATATACCGGCCGCTGATCGAATCGTACAGTGTTGCTCCAAGGGCAAGGGTACCTGGTTCTTTGTCGAAAACCCAGCAGTGGTCATAACCTATTCCGGCTTTTAGTTGTGGATGATCGTCATTGATCCGTTTTCCT
>DATHIE010000164.1:0-7568 GCA_035316905.1 Chryseolinea sp.
GACGACGATATCATTCTTCCAACAGGGTCCATTAGGGTTAAACCCAAGCCAAATGCGAGCGGGACGGCTCAGGTCACGGTGCGTATATCGGACAGCGGTCCAAATTCTCCGTCGCCCAATGTCAATTTTATTAACCGGACATTTACACTCACCATTGAGTCGGTTAATGATGACGTAGTATTCACAAGTACCGCAGGACAATTTGTAGAACCAGCCAATCTGTATACATACAATATCGAGGTGGTCGACGTTGATGGAGATCCCATCACCCTCACCGCACCTACGATACCAGCGTGGCTCACATTGACAGCGGTGTCCAACGGAAGGGCTACCCTTAGCGGCACACCACCGCTCGGAACCAGTGGAGATTTTGCCGTGGAATTACGCGCGAAAGATCCGACCGGAACCATTGTTCATCAGGATTTTAGTATAACGGTAAATTCGCGTCCTGTGCTTACGCCATTCAACGTGGCAGTGACGGAGGATTCTCCTCACGTTTTTACGTCAGACGAGTTTGATGAAGGATTTTTCGATGCCGATGTTAATTCTTTGGCGGAGATTGAAATTACCGAACTGCCAGCCAACGGTACATTAACATATAATAACAATCCCGTTACGATTGGGATGAAGATCGTTTCGACGGACATCTCGAAATTAGTTTACACTCCAGAACCGAACTCAACTGGTCAGGATACGCTGCGATGGAATGCCAGTGATGGCTTCAATCTGTACAGCATTAACGACAGCTATGTGCTATTGAATGTCTCTCCTGTTAACGATGCTCCTATTATAAATATCCCGGAATCGGATGTCGCTGAGACTGACACATTGAAGTATGAACTAGGTAGTGAAGTACCGGTATTTCTCACGGCTCAATTCGAAGGAAAAGATCCAGACGAGGATAATATAGTCAGTGCCGTAGTTCGAATTGAAGACACTAAGTATCGACCAGAAAATGAACGTCTCACGTTTGTGGGCACAGCAAACATCACGGGGGTTTTTAATGAAAACTCGGGAGTGTTGAACCTCACCGGAAGTGCTCCCGCTGCAGAATATGTCGAAGTAATCAAATCTGTAAAATACAACTATATAGACACCAGGGAGTTATTACTCGACACTCGCAGGATAGAGGTTACGATGAGCGATGGAGTGCTTAATAGCAATCTGGAGATCCGTCTGGTCGAGTTGATCTTCACATTCAGCGATCTCGATATCCCAAATGCATTTAGCCCCAATGGTGACACGTCAAATGAAACATGGGTAATTAAATCTGACAAGGGCACTGCTCAATATGATGATGCAGAAGTAAAAGTATATAACAAGCGCGGCCTCCTTCTCTTTGAGACAAAGGGATTCGACAGGCAATGGGATGGTGTTTGGAACGGAGAAGTACTTCCTTCAGACACGTACTTCTACACGATAGAATTGAATTATAACAAGGTCAGGTATAAGGGAACGGTAACAATTCTGAGATAGAGATGAAAACACTTCTACAAATAATATTTGTCGTTTGTGTGGCCGCTACCACATCGGTTGCGCAGTACATACCTAACAGCAACCAGGCGTTTCAGTTTATGCCAGTCATTAACCCCGCATTCAGCGGACTAGAAGGTTTCCGTGACCTGAAATTAAGTTATCGCTACCAATGGGCTGGATTCGGCAACAATGCGCCTAAATTTATCAATCTGGCCTATAATTTTCGTGTAAAAGAACCTCTTGATCTGACATTACATGCGATAAGAACAAACAGCGCGCCCTCTCGACGGAAAGACGATATCCCTGGATTGAAGAAAGCTATTCATGGACTGGGTGCTAATCTTTTTAACGAACGAATCGGACCGATTAACAGGACTGGTGGAGGTATCAATTATGCATTTCACTACCCGATTACGAATACGGTGAAGATCTCCGCAGGCGTAAGCGCACAAATCGACAATACAAAAATCGATCTCGATAAATTATACTTTGGCAGCGGACCAGACGGTACCGAGTTGGATGATCCGTTTTATGACCGTCTGGTAAGCAATGGTTCGAACCATACGGAATTGAATATCCGTGCAGGCCTCTTGGTTTATTCAGAGAAATTTTACGCAGGCTTAACATATTATCCAATTGTCAATTCTTCACTGAAGACTTCTGAGGTAACGATTGGTGATCCATTCTATAAGGGTTCTTTCCAGGTAGGGGCTGCCTTTCCCCTTACGCCGACGATAGAACTCAAGCCAAGTGTGCTTGGGTTTTGGCAGCTGACGAACAAATTTTCGATTGATTACAATGTAAAAATGTATATAGAACAGAAACTCTGGTTTGGAGTAACATACAGAGATATCGAAAGCTTTGTTGGGATCATTGGATTCAACCTGAATGAATTACTTGGTGCTTCCTACTCATATGAAATCTCTTCCAACGGAATGCAGCAATTCAACGATGGCAGCCATGAACTGGTTCTTTCTGTTCGCTTGAACAATTTCAAACGCTTGAGTCCGCAGACATGGTAAAATACTTTTTTGTTTTTCTTATTGTCATTTTTGGTCCCGTTGTTTCCCTTGCTCAGGAATGGGACTTTGGGTTGGTTGAAAAACTTTCTTCGAATGTTAACACCGAGTGCGATGAAGTATTGCCACTCTTGTCTCCCGATGGTCAATGGTTATACTTCACACGCGCGATGTGCGAGACAAACCAGGGAGGTAAGTTTACCGGCACGGATATTTGGATAAGTAGATACGATGCCACGATAGTCGATTGGGGAAAATCAAACAATTACGATGTTCTGAACGACCGTTCGAATAGCGCTGCTATTGGTGTAGGCGAACGTGGTGATGTACTCTACATGTTAAAAACCACGTCGACGAAACGCCCGCAGGGAATATATACTGTTAACAAGACAGGGGATTCATGGACAAAACCGCGACTTCTTCCAGTGGAGGGCCTTGAGCCTGATGAATATCTGGGTGCCTATGTGTCGCCCGATCAAACGCTCATGATTATTTCCATGAATGGGCCCGATAGCAGAGGAAGAGAAGATCTATATATCAGCCTGAAGAACGAGAGGGGAGAGTGGACAAAGCCAAAAAACATGGGTGCTACAATTAACTCAAGTGGATTTGAAATGTCTCCATTCCTTTCGACGAATAAGAGACGGCTTTATTTCGCCAGTAGCGGACACCCGGGGCTAGGAAACGGTGATATATTTTACAGTGATAGACTTTATGACTCATGGGAGATATGGTCGGCTCCAAAGAATTTGGGAGAACAGGTCAACTCAAAGTCGTTCGACGCATACTTCGCGATTTACGGTGACAGCGTAGGCTATTTTGCAAGCAACCGAGCAAAACAAATGGATATCTACAAGGTTCAAGTACGGGAAAAGAAATCCATTTATGACGAAGACCGTCGCAACTACCTGACGGACGAAGAAATTCAGAAGATTACTGGCTCCATACTTCAGCCCTTGCTCTATTTTGATGTCGGTGAAAGTGAGCTAAATGATTATCAGAAACAAAATCTCATAAAAATCAGGAACAGTTTACAAGCTCAAAAGGATGTTAAATTTAACATCATTGCGTTAAAACCTGGTGACGGAAACTTGGCAACATATCAGACTCGTCTTTTGAATATTCTCGACTACCTTAAAGAGGCCGGTATTGAGGGCAATAGAATAATTTTTGGAGTTGAGCAATCAGGCGGAGTTTCACAGAACAAGGAAATGGTTAGGATAAGATTTTATCGGTGAAAATTATCAAATGATTATGCAATCGATTGGAGCTGACATCATCACAAATCGATGAAACCTCACCACCTGCCGCATCGTTTTTTTAAGTAACTTTGATCAATAATAAATTGAATGCGTTTTTTTTCTAAGTTGAAAGTCAATACTAAATGGGTGGTACTCGTTTGTGTGCCCGTTGTGTCCGTATTGGTGGCATACTATTTCATTTCCAGGATGGACAAGAAGTACAAGTCAACGGCACAGATCGCCACCGGTTTTACATCGGACGATGCCGTCAAACTCAATGATAGCCCCTCTAACCCATTCGACGTAAATACGAATTTCAACAACATCATTGAATCGATGAACTCCGTGCCGGTCGTGACATTGGTTTCATATAGACTGGTTTTGCACGACCTTGAAAATGATCAAACGTTTAGGGAATTTGACCCTGGAACCGCTGACGGCACAATTGACGATGAGGAGATACTCAGGTCCAAGGCATTGTTCAAAGATCGGCTGGAAAAGTTTAAGACCCTTAACCTGTTTGATCCCGATGATCAACTTCTTTTCAGGATATTAAAGGGTTTCTCTTACGACCACGAGTCATTGTTGAAGAGCCTTGATATTCACCGCCTTGCTGCCTCTGATTTTATATCAATAGAATTTGCCTCGGAAGATCCCTTTTTGTCGGCCTTGACGGTAAACGCGCTGTGCCAGGAATTCATCCGGTACAACAAAACGCTTAAGACCGACCGTTCATCCGAGTCATTGGATTTTCTGGAAAACATGGTTCGTGAAAAGAAAAAAATTCTTGATGATAAGAACCTGGCGCTGAACGACTACAAGGTAAATAACAATGTGGTCAACAATGACGCAGAAACAAAAAGCAAGTATGCACTGATCACTGAGTATGAATTGAACCGTGACCGCCAGGCTTCCGACTTGAACGCCCTAAAGTTATCGCTCAGCTCCGTGGAGAGTTCGATTCAAAACAAAACCGCGAGTCTTAGCAAGGTTAACCAGCAAGAGACTGCGACAGTCAATCAACGGATAATAGACATCAAAAAGGAAATTAATGAATTGAATAATGCGGATCCTGATGCTAACCGAGCGAGGGTTAACAGACTACGTGAAGAACTTCAGTTAGAGACTAGCAGGCTGGAAGCCGTAAACGCGAATAAGGCAGACCGGGAAGAGTTGAGGCGTCTTGAAAATGAACGTGATGACCTAAAGCTAAAACATGAGATTGCGCAATCCACCCTAAGCAAAACCGTTCAATCGATCGCGAAACTGAGATCGGAAGTCTCAGGTAATTCCTCAAAGCAGTCAAACACGACTGACTATGAGCGCGAGGTAAGCCTGGCGTCTATCGAATACGTGAACGCGCAGGATAAGTATACAGCCGCAAAGAACAAGTCATTGGTTATTGGTAGTTCGATCCGCCAGATTCTGGAAGGGCAGCCTAGCTATGAACCGGAACCTACGCAGGCGCCGTTGTGGCTTGGAATGGTAGGCGGTGGCAGCTTCGTGGTCACACTTTTCGGAATATTGTTGGTGAACTATGCTGATCCAACTATCCGGGTGTCATCCAGGCTGGAGAAATTGACAGGGCTCAAGAATATAGGTTCTGTGAATTTGTTGAAGAGCAAAGATTTCAATATGCGGGAGATCTTTAATGATCGTAGTACAAATAAAGAATACGAAACATTCTCGCACTTCCTGAGGAAGCTTCGTTATGAAATCCAAAGTGCCGAGGGTAAAGTGTTTTTGATTACAAGTACTCAGGTAAAAGCTGGAAAGACATTTCTAATCATTAGCCTTTCTTATGCGTTGAGTCTTGTGAGCAAAAGAGTATTGATCATAGATACAAATTTCAGGCACAACTCATTAACGAAGGCATTGCTACCACGTGGCCGGGGCGGCGAGAGTCGTAAGCTGTTGAAGAAGGCCCTGTTGTTTGAAGAGGAAGAGGATGAGCTTTTGCTTGAGGAAGCAAAGGGTCCTTCGTCTAACGCCGAAGATGCGCTCGAAAATACACAGCAAACAACCAAAAGCGGCATAGTGAACCGGACCAGGTTTAATGGTGTCGACATAATAGGTAACGTCGGTGGCAGAGATTCTCCTTCGGAGATCATGGCGGGGCGTGACTTTAAAGAAATGATCAATAACCTTTCATTGCAATACGACTACGTTTTGATGGAAGGACCTGCGTTGAATGATTATTCCGATTCTAAGGAATTGATTGGCTATGCGGACAAAGTGATCGCTGTGTTCCGAGCAGACACATCTTTAACTCAGATGGATAAGGAATCCATTAACTACCTGAAGTCTACTAATGGCAGACTGATGGGCACTGTTCTAAACAATGTCCAGCTTAAGAATCTGGCTTATTAAGGAAAGGGTTATCTGCATTTCGTCTTGCCAATCCTATACAATACCTTTACTGCCGCATGAGAAGTCAAAAGATTTGGCTTTCCACTCCACATATGGGTGGGATGGAAATGGGGTATGTAAAAGAAGCTTTTGATACAAACTGGATATCACCAGTTGGTCCTAATATCACCGCTTTCGAAGAAGAACTTTCGGCGTACAACGGGGTAGGCTATTGCGCGGCGCTTAGCTCCGGAACAGCTGCTATTCATCTTGCCTTAATCATCCTGGGAGTTCAGCGCGGTGATGAAGTAATCTGCTCCTCTTTTACGTTTTCCGGTTCGTGTAACCCCATCGTTTATCAGGGTGCAACTCCAGTCTTTGTGGACTCAGAAAGTGACACCTGGAACATGGATCCAAACCTTTTGGAGGTAGCCATAGCGGACCGAATCGCTAAGACAGGGGAGCGTCCGAAGGCGATTATTCTGGTACACCTTTATGGTATGCCGGCAAAGGTTAGTGAGATTCTTGCCATAGCAAAAAAGTTCGAAATTTCCGTTATTGAAGACGCGGCTGAAGCAATTGGATCAAAGTATAAAAATCAATATCTAGGCAGTTTTGGAGACCTCGGCATTTATTCATTTAATGGCAATAAGATAATCACTACGTCGGGTGGGGGAGCCTTAGTATCTGACAATGAAGCCTGGATACAAAGGGCCAGATTCTTAGCTACACAAGCCCGTGAGCCGGCCCCTCACTATCAGCACGTTGACATCGGATATAATTATCGGTTAAGCAACGTTTGTGCGGGTATTGGGCGTGGTCAGTTGCAGGTTTTGAACGAACGTATCACGCAACGGAGAGCGAATTTTGAACATTATAGGGAAGCGTTTAGCGCTGTGCCAGGTATCTCCCTTCTCGACGAACTGCCTGAGACATTCTCCAATCGATGGTTGACAACTATCCTTGTGGATCCGAAGGCAACCGGTGAGGTGACAAGAGAGCATATCCGCATCGCATTACAGGAACAAAACATCGAAACACGACCGTTATGGAAGCCAATGCATTTGCAGCCTGTTTTTAAAGGCGCCCCTGTGTATGCTACGGGCGTTTCGGAGGAGCTATTCAACCGCGGTTTATGCCTGCCGTCGGGGTCCAACCTTTCTGAAGAAGACTTGAAATCTGTCACTGAAAGCTTATTATCACAGATCGGTTCACCTAAGGCACGACATGCATAGGCGCCGTTCATAAAATAAGTGCTGGCGAGGTGAAAATTCCCCGATTTTTCGCCGTTTTTATGTCCGAATTTTGCTTGTAAATTGGTTACTGAGGGGACGTAAAATGGATGAAAGCAATTGTTGATTTGTATATTAAAAGATCAGTCAAACTTGACTATTTTTGTTACTGGGGAAAGAGCTTATGAATAAAGGAATTTTTACAATTATTTTTTGTCTTGTTGTTGGATATGCTTCTGCCCAATCGGTTG
>DATHIE010000165.1:0-2758 GCA_035316905.1 Chryseolinea sp.
CCTGCAACATCTGTTGCCTCAGTGTTTTTTTTCCATAGTCATAAAATTTAAAGTTTATAACTGGAAGTTACGAATTCAATAAAATGAGTTAATGATGAGGGGACTTACAAAAAACTACCGAAGGTTTTGTTCAACAATTTAGTATAGGCATTGCCATTATCCCTGCAAATATATCGGTATTGCTGATATATTTCTTTTGTGTCCATGGCCTTTAGAATTCAATCTTCAATCTTTCTATCGGACTTACGACACCTTGCAGACCTTTCGTGGATACATGTGTATATATTTCTGTGGTTTTCGGAGAGCTGTGCCCGAGTAACGTTTGAATGTGGCGCAAATCTGTCCCGCTCTCTAACAAATGTGTGGCAAAAGAATGCCTTAGCGTATGCGGCGATGCACGCTTCGTAATTTTTGCCGCCTTAAGGGAATGTTTTACAATGTTTTGCACACTTTTGACACTGTATCGTCCACCATCCTGTCCTTCAAATAAGTATTCCTTTGGTTTGAAAGCCAAGTAGTATTTCCTAAGTAACTCCAGGGTGGTGTGGGACAGAATGGTGTTTCGGTCTTTGTTTCCTTTTCCGCCCGTTATCAGGAGCAATCCTCTGTCACTTTGGACATCTTTGATCTTTAAATTCAACAGCTCTGACAATCGCAACCCACAAGAGTAAATGGTTACCAGGATTGCTTTGTGTTTGAGATTTGTCGTGGAGGAAATTATTCTTTGAATTTCTTCTTCGCTTAGCACCGTCGGTAGCTTTTGCTCCTTCCGGGGTCTTTCAATCTCATAAAACCGCTGGGGCATGTCCAAAACCTGTTCATAATAGAATTTAATAGCATTGATAGCCTGATTCTGATAGGATAGCGATTTTCCGCTTTTTACAATACTTAGCATGTATTGCCTGATATCGTTCTCGTTGATTTCTTTAAGAGGTCTGCCTTGGAAATATTGTATAAATTCTGAAAAAAGGCCAGTGTAGGTTCTAGCGGTGTTGATGCTGTATCGTTTTGTTTCCAACAGCTGGATGTATTCCCCTGGACAGGCCTCGGGATGGCTAGCTAACGCTGCCTTTCGTTTAAGGAAACTCAAATCAACTTCTTGAGCATTGGCAAATACAGGTTTATTCCTGTAAAAATATCTGCAATTGATCCAGGCCGATCCTTTAAAAGCTTTAAAGATCGAATTAATATGGTTGGGAGTATTTGCAATATATACCATGCTATACTGCGCCGACCACTTGGGAGAATCGAGGGTTTTGATCAACGCGTGAATTAGCTTGGATGCGTAAAACTGCATCCCGATACATTTGTTGCCATCAATCATCAAATGACGCAACGTGATTACGGGTAGTTGATTCATAGTAAGGTTTTTTTGTTTGTGCAATCCTATCCAAAGTTGTTACCTTAACCGTGTTGTTACCCGAATCTATTCGTTTATACCCGATGGTAATGGCCCGTTGTGAGTAAACCTGCTTGCCCCATTTGTAATGGCCCGCTGATTGGCAGATCCGATAAAAAATACTGTTCGGATCAGTGTAGGTACCTCGCGAATAATAAAACTAAAATTCAAAACGAACGGCCAATACTAGAGGTGAATAAGGCGCTGCGAAAGAACCGTTCTATTTTAAAAACCTTGTGCCCGGCTGGCAAGGCAGTAGTTAGAAAGGAACTGTTGGTGGCATTGGGCTATGATGTGAAAGTTTTCTCGTCACTTTTCCTTACTTCCAATAAACAAGTTTACTATATATGCTATGACTATGCCTTTATGCCGATAGTGGAACACAATGTTGAAAAAGCGCTAATAGTCACCAGGCAAGATTATATGGGTTCATGGGACCCTTGGAAATTTGTTAAGAAGAAATCTTAAAAGTCAGCGCGAAGCTGTGGTCATAAACCGCCACGTAATCTTACCGAAAGAATCAGGCCTGCCCTTTTCTGCTTTTGTGATGCTCCCTGTAAATATTCCATCTTTTTTTCTAGAGACAACTACTTCACGCCAACTATATACGCCCTTTTCATAGTCGAAACTTGTTCCATCATCGTCGTAGAGCTTGTATTTGCCAGTCTTCGTTCCGTAATGCCGGATCTCGAGATCAACTTCTTTCAAAGGATCGAAATGGGGGTCTGGATTTTGAGCCATCGGAATAATTGCTCCATCTTTTACGAATACGGGAATTCTGTCGAGACCAGAAACAGTTATTATTTCACCATCGCCGGCTGGTTTGCCGGTATAGAAGTCATACCACTTCCCTTTGGGCAGGATGACGGTGCGTTCTTTTTGCCCAGCGAATAATGGCGCTACCAGAAGTGCGTTGCCCACCATGAATTGGTCCTTGATTTCCTTTTTGATTGCTGTAGCATAGGGATTCTCGGCGGAATTCAAGTCACCTGGAATATTCTGGGCGTCACCTGCAAAACCTTCTTCCAGGTTCATGGCGCGAATGGGCGGCGTTCCATAGAAAGCGTATTCAGCATAAGTAGTATACAAATAGGGAAGTAGTTGCATCCGCAGCCAGGCGACATCAAACACTTGTTTCTCAACTTCCGGGAAGGACCAGGGTTTTGTTCCATCAGACCAGGCGTTCAACATCGCAAGGGGAGAGAAACAAACGGTCTGCATTCTTCGAAGCCATTCTTCCGCGGTGGCTGAGCCGCGCACTTCCGGAGTCCAGAGTACACCCGCGAAAGAACTGTTGATCAACGCCGTTATGAAGTCAGGGTGACTGTAGTAGTCGTTGTAGATCACATAGGGAAATGA
>DATHIE010000166.1:0-8880 GCA_035316905.1 Chryseolinea sp.
TTGATTAAGGTCACAGTATCGCCGGGTTGACTTACGAACGTCGTGTCTCCATGCATTTGTCGAATAAAGATAGGCACCTCATGGTAGACCGTGTCAGACTTCCAGGTCGCGCCCTGTAATTCTGCTTTCTGGATAAGTTTCTCAGCCCTTCGGAGTTTCGAAGCTGGCCCACATGCAGTAAGAACAGCGGTGAGGGCAAGGATTATGTAAAGGAAGGTGAGTTTCATTTTATAGTGTAATTATGGTTTAAAAACTAAAACTCCATTCTCGCTAATACCCGTCTCAATTGCCTCGCGCTCGATTTGTATTTTAAGATGGTCATTAACAGCCCCGTTTATTTCTCGCGCCTTGGCTATAGTTTCCAAAAACTCTTTTTCTTCACTTAATCCATTACCAGATAAATGTTCAGCCCTGCGTAGGTTGTTGTAATCATCAATAATCTTGTAGGCCTGCCCTTCTTCTTTATGTGTCCTCTTTAACTTTAAGATCAAGAAACCGTGTTTTAATTTGATATAATCTTCAGCTATAAAGTTGATAAAATAGGTCTCCGTGGTTTCCATTGAGCCAAACGTACCAGATTCCGTCATGCAAGTTATTCCGCCAGCTTGTGGAGAAATTTGAATAAACTTTTCCTCCTCCTCAGATGTAGTTATGCTCACATATGAACAATAGGATAGTCTTCCGATTATAAAGCCTGTGATTGAAAAAGCAACGGTGAAGAGGATGGCTATTGGTGTTTTCATAGGTGTTTTTGGGTTTAATCAAAGTTAATGCTTTCTAAAAGAATCACCTGTTACTGTTAGAAGTGATCCCATGATAAATTTAATAGTGGGTGGTGTTGAGCTGGGTAAACTCAAAACAATAATTACAATCACAACCCATATTAATATCTTCGCTGTGAGTTTCATTTGTTTTCAAGGTAAGATTTGAGCCAGTTAACAGCAGCACCAAAGCCTTTCATTCTGTCAGTGTTGTAAAATTTCTTAGTACCATCAAAAGGTACTTGAAATCCATCCTTATCAATAGCTTCGCGATACTCTTCCTCACTTGGCCACCTTCTTTGAAGTTCGGAATTAAATCCATTTTCTATTCCTAATTTTATGGCACATTCAAGGTAAATATTATGAACGGATTTCTTTTGATCGCATGAAACACAATAATTTTCTTCCTTCAGGCGCTCGTTATCAGCCTTTAACTCGTTACAGTGTTTTGCTAGTATATCAACTTTATCCATCTCTCCACAAGTATCGGCTTTAGCTTCCTTCAGTTCGGCGCGAAGGTAGGCGAGTTGCTTCTCGTAATCTTCCGTTGTTTTCATATTCCTTTCAGTTAAAGCCAATCAAAAGTTAAATCGTTATTACTAGATTCTTAAACGGTCTGCGCTTGTATCGTTCATATGCTGCCCATGCCTTTTTATTTACCTTCATAAGGTCGTTGTAGAATTGGGAATTTGTGTCAATCTCTTCGACAAACAGTACGTCGCCAGGTTTTAAAATGTCTTCTGCTTTTACTTTCATTGTCCTCTTTGGTTACTCCGTTAAACTACTTCTTTTTTCCAGTTAGACTAATTAAACCATTTTGATTTTTTTTCAGCTTCGGCAATTTGTCGCGCTGTCCATCCTGATTTTGGTAGCCACATTCCTTCACGCTGATAGTACATCCACTTAAAAGGTAGAACTTTTAAGAGCCATTCATAAACTGAATCGGGTAAATATCTAAGTGGTGGTTTCATTAAGATAATAATTTATATACAATAGTAAACACCAATCCAAACAGAACGAAATACAACAGAGCATCCCAGTAGCCAAACAAAGGAGCGTAGAAGGCTATGGAGGTGCAGAGGAACGCTTTGAACCAGAACTGAAAATGATGATACCAATCTGTGAATAATACCAGCAATGAGCCAGACAGTGGAAAGCGTTCTTTGTATTTCAATCCTGTCATCTTGTAATACCACGTGTTAGGGGCTGGCCTCATTGGCTGTTTATACTTATTCCTCCATTCGTCTGATTCTGCAAATACACGTTTCTGACTCATACAGTAGAAAACCGTCGCAAGCGCGAATAGAATTAAGCTGAGGTAGGTCATAAACTTAAAAATTCAGGAATTGAAGCGAGTTCTTTTTCGAGGACAAGGTCGGAGACAAGGGGTTCGAAATTATCTGAGTTGAATGTATACCGGGCACCATCATTGTCAGTATATCGATACTCCCAAAGTCTCAGATACCCATCAATAACATCCTCGATAGTTACGATCTCATTGTATTTCGGGCCATAGCCATGTCTAAACCGAGTGAGTAACGTTTTCCAAAAGCCCATTCTTTCACGGGTGAAGATCCACTTACCTTTGGATATACAAACTACTTTCTGTCCTGGTTTAAAATTCTTCATGACTTCTTCGAAATTAAACTATACATCGTAAGCCCCACAGCGGCAACCCCTATCCCTACGTATGCCCATGTTGTCTCAACATCGAACCTATACCAGATACCTGAGAGCGTTACCAGGATAGACGCCAGCGCTGACCACAGCCATACCGCTTTGATGTTTGGACCTGGTTTTTTCATTGTAGGTCGATTGATTTTTTACGGAGTTCACAACTAATATTATACAAATCGTAGTATAGGCGTTCAGGTTCACAGTCATCAACTCCAGAATGAGATGGATTTTTTGCCCCGTATCTTAGTAAAGTATAAACGCTCTCACTTGCAATTAATTTTTTCAGGTCATCAAGTTCAGTTTCTAATAACACTATTCTATCAATAGCTTTTTTATAAACCGAATACCATATAGATGTTTCTTTTGTCTTCATTGGGCTTTGGATTTTGAGATTAATTTCTGTTTTTCTTGTCTCGCCTTCCGTATGGGCAGATAGCTATCACCACTACCATCCATGTAGACGGAATGCGTCCTACGTAGTGCGATGCTCTTAGCTTATTAAAATCAACTTTTTTCATAATCTCTTAGGTTAGTTGGAAATCAAAGACGTCTACTTTTGGCATCCTTGTTGAAGACAATCAGGTTAAACATTTCCTTCATCCTGTCAGTCACACGAGAACCGTATTGAGTTTTAATTTCGTCGGCAGTTAGATTTGTTGTGATGTGGGTAGCCCTATAGTCTAACTTGTTATCGTACCGATTTAGGATGATTTCAGCCATCACATTTTTCTCATGTCCGAAGTGTTTTGCGTTAGCCTCTGTTCCAAGATCATCAAAGCAAAATCCTATCTCTTGATGACCAAAAGGATTTGAGTTTGTGGATATGGGTAGGTTATATGAACATGTTTTTACACCCTTCTCACCTTCGTTTGAAAAGTCACTCTCAATTTCACGACACGAAATCATTCGATAGCTAAACACTTGATTCTGACGGAAAAAAGTCATCATTGTAGATTTACCCACGCCCACACCACCTACTAGCAGCAAACCCTTGTTCAGATCACCGCCGAACATTGCATCCCCAGAAAAGTAATAACAAAGGTTCATGATGATTGGTAGGTTATAGCCATCAGCAGCCCAAAACTCTTTAAACTTCAAAAGCAGCTGATCGGCGGTATACTTTTTGACACTTCTATCAGACCTCAACTTTTCGTTGTATGCCTCTCGTTTTAATTGGTAATGTTTGGCCTCACGGGCCTTATACAAAGCATATTCGATTTCATGTTCATCAAGTTCAATGTGGTCAAAGTTCTCCAAAATCTCTTCCTGTTTCGATGACGGCATCAGAGCGTCGAGCGCCTGTTTTATTTGTGTTCCTGTTCCCATTTAATTTTGTATTTGATAGCCAGGTATTTAATTTTTGTTTCCATTCACCCAATTCTTTCGGCGGGTTTGGAGCGTTGGAATGATGGATGTAGCATTCCTCGAAAGCTTGTTTGACATCCTTGCCTTTGTGGGCTATGGATAGATCGGTTATATAAACCTCTTCCGCAAACATTTCTTTGAAAATTTCCTGTTTGCTTTTTCCTTGTCCTTTCTCTTGTCCTTGTCCTTGTCCTTGTATTGTTCCTTGGCCCCTTGGAAGGGGCTTATAAGGCCCTACTTTATATTTTGATAAAATTGCAAGAACAGAAATATGAAGCCTGTTTTTTTCAGAAAGCTCACCATATTGGAAATTCACAAAATCAGGCATCCACCATTTACTATCATCAATAACTTGAACACGATCACCAAAAAGTCTTACCGCCGTTTTATAGTCCACTTTTTCACCTATCCGAATACGGGCCACCTCAAAATCTACCTGCCAGATGCCAGCATGGTCACAATCATCGAGGATGTACATCCATAGTAATTTATAAGGTCCTTCTAAGCCCCTTATAAAGGGCTTCTTCCACTTGTCTGTATCCGTGAATCGCTTTGGCATTTTTATACCTTTACCACCGCTTTAGGAAATCTCTTCTTCCACTCTTGCCCGATCTGTGCGGCTACCGCTGGGCTTATCAATGATTTTAGTGCCGGTGGGATTTGTAGTGTGCAATTCTTTTTTCCCTGCTCGGCCGCGAGTTTTATTTTGTTCTGTGGGAAGTCACACAAAATCCATTTCTTTGTTGCTGAACGGTTCAGGTAATTTTCCCGGATGTCATCGATGGCTGATTGTAACGAGATCCCTAAATGCTTTTCGAGTTCCGCCACTTCCACAGCATCCGGCCACGTGGTGCGGGTTGTTTTCTCTCCTTTATCGTTAAAATTGAAAAGATACTCGTTAGTGGTTTCTGCTGGTGCTGGTGGCTCCTGTCCTGTTGCCTTACAGTGGGCCGCAAGAATATGTTCAAGCGCCCGGATAGATTTTATATCCAGTACGAACGCAAGTTGTTTGTAGCTGAGTTTCATTTTTTTATCTTATTAAGACTAAACCCAAGGACGGCTTTCATGTTCTGCCCACAGTCCAAGACAGGTGTGTTCATCTTTAAAACCCTGTCGCCCGCATCGGTAATTTTATAACCATCACCTTCTGGCTCGATGAGACGGAAATTAATCAGATCGGTAACATTTACACCTGCTCTACTACCGGGATTTCTTCTGATAGTTTGTAGAGCAACGATTTCGATTCTATCCAGTTTTATTTTCACAACTTCCCCGTTAAAAAAGAATACAACCACACCAAGCCCAACGCCCCAATCAATCCCGCAGAAAGAATCAAGGCCGCAGCCTGACGGTCAACGTGCCGCATAGCAGCGAAGATCGGAATTGAGATATAGGCTATCCCCCATACTGAAAGGATGCCAATAGCGATGAATAGAATAGCCCTGTTGATCAGCCACCAGTAGCCGTGATAGATAGGTTTGTTTAGTGTTTTCATTGGTCTTTTAGTTTAAAAATTTGCCGGTCTTTCCCGGCTGTCAGGCTTGCTTCAGTTGTGGTCGGCTTAAAGTGATTGCTCACGCTAGCTTGTTTAGCCTGCTTCATCCGTTGTACCGATTGCCAGTCGGCCTCGACGTCCACAGTCGCATCAAAGCGCCATTTTATACTTCAAAAAAGAGTGTCGGGGCAAGTCGCACGACTGACGTTATTTGCATGCCCTTAGTCATACCGCCCCAACTAGCCCTTATGTTCATGCCGCTGGTTTAAATCGTTTCCATGTCCTCCCACTAATGATGTTGTAAATGGTACCAGGTGATAGGTTATACTTTTTAGCAATTGCATATTTGCTAAAGCCACCAGTAAATAATTGTCTGACATTAATAACATCACTCTCCGATAGCTTAGCGCACCTATGTCGACTACCTGAAGGTATAAGCCCGATATCGACAGCGTGCACGTTGTTTTCTTTGTGAGTTACCCACTCAAGATTTTCAAGTCGATTATCTTGCTTGTTGCCATTAATGTGATTTACACAAGGCTTGTTTTCTGGGTTTGGAATAAAATTGATAGCAAGTAGCCTATGGAGCGCCCCGTCGGTACACTTTCCGTTCCTTCTCAGGTCTATCCTGACATACCCATTTCTCAATTGAGGCACCAATTGGCGACCGGCAATCATCTTTTTCTTGTCCTTCCTAAGTTGTGATTTTGGAGAGGTTTTACGAGACAGCCGTTTCACAACACCACACCGGCTTATTACGTAGGTATTGAAACCTACCAAAGGAAAAAACTCTATGTTTACGTTTGTGTTACCCATTGTGATGCTGTTTTTGATAATACTTTAAACTGTTGTGAAACCTTCTTAACAAGTACGGCCCGCTTCATTCCTTCGTCGTCAACAACCTTTGGAAAATGTCGGTGTATGAAAGATCTCACTTCATCGGTTAGCTGCGGTTTCATGCTACCGTATCCCCCTCAAGATTCTCTATCTGCTTTTGCACCTTGTCCATTTCGTTGGAAAAGAATGCAATGTCCTTCTCGGCCTCTTCCTTCGCCGCACACGCCTTCTTGTACTCCTTGCGAAAATTTTCTTGATGCTTTTTCAGCGCCTTCTTGTACTCCTTGCGAAAATTTTCTTGATGCTTTTTCAGCGCGTCGATTGCAATTTGAATTTGTATTCGTTTCATTTCACCGGTTCATTTAAAAGTTCTTTCATCATACCTTGGATCTTCGCCTTATCCGGGCTTACATCTGAATCCAAACATTCATTCAGATACACCTTGTAGCGCTGAGAAAACGATTCAATGATCATCAGGCCAGCACGAAGAGTTTTGATATCCTTCTTCTCAATCATTTCCATGCTGTTTTTACCGAACACTTGGTTAAGGGTCCACGCTTTCACCTGCTTATCTTGTGCGCCAGTACCAAGGCCCATAAGTTCAAAGCATCCCTCTATCTCGGCTTTTATGCGATCACGTTCTTTGATCACCTCGCTGAACTTGCTTTCAAACTCCTGGAACGTGTCGGGTATATCTACACCATGAGTTTCGCGAAGAACACCATCGAGCAAAACTTTGATAGCGGGATAAAAATCTTCAAACGTTGGATTCTTTATGGTCTGACCATCGATGCGAGTAGTGCGATCTTTTATAATCGTTGCCTCGCGCCAGATAACTTTCTTGTCAGTCAGGATATCTTGCTTTTTCTCCATCAACACAAGTAGGTCCGGCTCGAAAGCGGTTTCATTCTCAGCTTTCATTTTTATTCCAGACTTATGGATCTCCTTACGATCACGCTTGCCATCTTCTTTGATGATGTCAGTTTCGTACTCATAGCCGGCACGGCCGGTAAAAATGATGTGGCACTTTGCCATCACGAATGGAGTTGAAAATTCTTGCTTCCACTTAGGTTTGATAACTCCCCAATCCTGAAACTCCAAACGACTGCGTTTCTTTTCTTCCATGTAGGCGCGTAGGTATTCTTCCCAGACATGAGTGATAGAATCGATTACAAGGATGTCTGCGTTGCCTTCCTCACACCATTTCATAGCCTTGCTTAACGCAGCTAAACTTCTGTTTTCATCGTTCACCACAGCCTCGATACCACTCTCATCGAATCGCCAGCCTAACGCCTTTAAGGCTCTCTCGGTGTCGAATAGAGCGATTGGTTTTTTACTTGCAATCAGTTTGTGAATACCGATAGCAACTTCAATGGATGTGTAGGTCTTGCCGTCTCCAGCGAAACCTTCAAATGCCATTTTCAGAAAAGGTCGATTGTTCTCTAATTTTTTAAACATGATTTGTTAGTGTTTATAATTGTTAAGTTATTACCGTTTTACCTCCGACCACGCCGTGACGTATAGCATCCTCCACGCCAGTAGCGATTCAAGTTTTTCCCGATCTTTAGCAAGCTTATCGCGCTGATCTACTTCTAAACCCTCTTCCATGTCCTCAGCGTTATCGAGCATGTATTGCCGCGAATCAATTCTATGCTCTGTCGCTTTCCTTTCCTCATCAATTACCTCGATCATTAAGGACAGATCCTGCCTACTATGATTCAATAGATTCATGACATCGCTTTTTCTTTGCTCGTACTCGATGGATTTTTTAAGGGCTTCGGTTAATCGTGCGTTCTCAATGGATAATTTTTCATTCTCATCGCTCTCATGAGGTTCATGTTCCCAAAATTGTTTTCTATAACCCATATCAAGATTTTTTTAGGTGAGCCTCCAATTCAGAGGCAAAAAAGTATATTGTTCCGCCGTTGTAATGACGCAGCGAAGAAGGCAACGCCTGTTTTCGAAACCTATCATCAAACGCGCTAAGCCCTATTCGTAAATAACTCGCCGCCTCCTGCTTCGTCAATGGCTTTTCAATGGGCTTCTTTTGTCCTCTCTCAAAGCCTTCCTGTATTGCCTTTTGAATCAACTTGTCAAGCTGATCGTCAGACATAACATGAAGCACAGAATTTGGTAGCATCGTCATAGCGCGTTTTGGCATTAAGTCAATTTCACTAAGCATCATTCGTCGCTAAGGAGGTTTTTCACTACATCCATTTCAGCTTCGATCTGTATTAACAGATTCCTTGCGGCGCCAATGTTGATATGTTCATCCACTGACATCGATTCGCGCATCTCCATTTTATTAATGATCACGTTGAGGTTGGAGATCGCCGTGTTAAGTGGGATCTTCATGCGCTCAACCGCCGCCTTACTATTGCCCTTTGCAACATTGACGGCTATCTTGGGGAAGTGAGTTTGCAGGACGCTCATATAAGTAGTGTAAGGATAATTGTGATCAGTAGAATGATAGCTCCGAGCGGGGCAAGTCGTTCGCTCAGTTCTTGATTCGGATTGTGTTTTTGAGTGTTCATAGTGTTACTGTTAATGGATATCCTTTTTCGTCGAACTCTACTCCTATTGATGTGAGGAACTTCTCGCGACACGTACGACACGTAGGTAAATTTGAAACTGACGGAAACGAAACCGTAGTGATTGAGGGATGACCTTTCGCGCCCCAACCTTTACCGCAAAGCATAGTACTGTGTTCTAGTTGAGACTTTGGAGCGTTTTTATCTTCGATGT
>DATHIE010000167.1:0-3207 GCA_035316905.1 Chryseolinea sp.
AGCGAAGAATAGGAAATTGTCAAATGGCGCGTAAATACTTTTAAAATTCTTATCACGTCTGAATTTCAAGTTCTCTTCGACCACCTTAAATGACGGCCAAATTAAATCTCCGATGTTCATATCGTCAAGGGTGGCAACAACTCCATTTGTTTCTTCATATAGGCTCAAAAGTTGTTCGGGAAATTCGATTTTTAATCTGTACTTAAACGCCTTTATTTCTTGCGAAGTAATTGGTGATTGAAAGGCATATCTAGATAGACCTCTAATTTGAGCTTGTTCAATTTTGTCTTTCCAACTCAGTTCCAAGGTGAATCAGTGATGTAAAACATTGCCGGCAACGGTTCGGGTGTTGCGGCAAGTGGGGATTAAAAACACTAACGTTCAATACAGCACAAATGTGTAAAAAAGGGCTGACGTTCGTTAAGTACGTCAGCCCCGGTTGCGACAATGCCTTGTTAGCGGCTGCTTTTTTTAATTTTATTTGTCGTGTCTGCTGTTAGTCAGACAGCGGCTTGATGAGAGACCAATGTGTCTGAACAATTTTCCATTGTCTGTTTGATTCATGTCTGTATACTTCTGTACAATTCCATTTAAGGACTTTGTCGCCTTCGTAGGAATATAGATTGAACGTCAATGCAGCCATATCATTTGTGGCAATAACTTTTGGATTGAGCATTTCGTATTTGGCTGCGATTTGGCCTTTTAACGGCTCATAATATTTTTTCAACGTTTCAAGTCCGTCCAACCGCTGTTCAGTAAAAGGGTCAAAATAGGTTACGTCGTCTGCGGAAATGTCAAGATAGCCGCCGGGGTCACCCTGATTCCATTTGTCTAATGCTGCTTTTTCCAAAGCAATGATTGTCGCGGATATATCCGCATTTGTTGTTTGCGAAAAAGTCGTTTTTGCCATAAATACCAATATTATTAAAATTATTTTTTCCATTCCGTGAAATTAGTTTTCAGACTTGTATACACAGGAATAAGAATCAGGGAATAAATGACACTTTTCAGGGATTTGCCTGCTTGCGAAAACGCAATGGTGTGATGGTGGTATTCTCTTTAAACGTCCTTATGAAATAACTTGTGTTTTCGTAATTCAGATAGGAAGCAATTTGGTCAATGGTCATATTCGTATACTGCAACATTCGTTTGGCTTCTAAAATGTGTTTTTTTAGAATGTATTTCTTGGCGCATATTCCAAAATAATCTTTTACAAGACTATTCATATGGCCGGGTGTGATGTACAATTGCTGAGCATAATAATCGACCGTCCGATATTGATGAAGATTTGTTTCTACTAGCTGTAGGAATTGATGAACATAATTGTTTATCGGCTTTTTTTGTGATGTTGGATAAGCGGCAATAAATTTTCTGTTTAACAATATCAACGCTTGATAAAGTAATGCCCGAAGTATGTGCTTGTCATTATTCCTGGAAGATGAAATCTCGTTTTTAATGCCTTGCAACAAAATCGTCAGTTGATTGTAGTCGTCAGACTCCAAATGTAAAATGGGCGGGTTGTTATACGAATTGAAGCAGGAAAGATTGTTAACAAATTGTGTGTCGTTAAAGAACGTAAGTAAAAATTCTTCTTCAAAAATCAGCACATAACCTTTAGGAACTTTGTGTGCATTCCATTTTCGTATTTGTCCCGGTGCGGAAAAGAAGACACTGCCTTGTCGGAGGTCTTGTTCGTGGCTGTCAATGTTCAAAGTTCCGTTTCCGTCAGCAATGACAGTGATGTCATAATACGTCAAACGCTGTATAGGAGACAACTTGATGTATTTTTCCAAATCTTCAAGTCGGATAAGGTCAATAAGTAGTTCATCACCGTATTTTGTCCTGAAAAAGTCGTACTGCGTAATCATGTCTTTCTTGTCTAATGTCCTGCCATAACTATTTGAGATGTGTCCTTAAAGTAGCCGCTAACGATTCGACAACGAAGCGATGATCTACGTCGGAATAGCAATGCTGTACTTCTTACCTTTGCGAATAGTTAACCGGTCATCACGCAGCCAGGGATTATGGCGCTTCAAAAGTTTATAGTTCGTGCCATGTTCCTTGGCAAAGACCACAAGATCCTTGATGGTTTCATCGACCTCTACGTAACGCAACGGTTCCTCCTTATACAAATGATCGGGATCTATTCTAAATCCATAACGCAATGGATTCTCCGCAATCTCTTTGATGGCAAGTATCCGGAATACATACCGCGAGGTCTCGTCATTCAAATAGAGATCATAATAAGAGTTTTCATTCTGGTTTTCCAGGGCACGTTCAACCCCGCCCATTCCTCGATTGTAAGAAGCGGCGACCATGGTCCAACTACCAAATTTCCTGTACGACCTTTTGAGGTACAGACATGCTGCCTCCGTTGCTTTTAAGGGATCATAACGCTCGTCTACTTCATCGGTGATCTCGAGCCCCAACTCTTTACCGGACGCTTTAAGGATCTGCCAGTATCCAACAGCATCTTTATAACTGATCACATTCATAAGATTGCTCTCGATCAAGGGTAGATATTTGAAGTCCTCAGGGATGCCATGCTTCTTTAGAATTTCTTCCATCTGAGGAAACCAGCGGTTGGCTCTTTTTATAAGGAAGATCGTGTTGCTGTGCAGGTAACAGTTGATCTGGAGCTCTTTGTCCAGCCGTTCATGGACATCAGGAACAGACAAAGGAACTGGTTCGCCGGCAAATGTCATCTCCGTAGGCACGGCAAAGGAAATGGCAGGAAGTCGTTGATCTGCTCCGGCGTATCCCGCTTCATAGACTCCGTCATCGGAGATAACTTCTGTTGAAGAAATGCCCGATGATTCGTTGTACACAATGTATCCGAACAGTAACACGATTGTACAAATCGATAAAAAGTTAGCCGGACTCATTTTAATCTCTGACCAGTTCATAGCTACAAGCTTAGACCAGTACTGCCGCTGCATTTACCTCGGCTACCAGTTGATGTGCAAATTTATTAACGTCTTTACCATCCCAGGAAGTATGATGTTTTATACGGTCCTTTTTCCTTTCAAGAGCAGCTGTGTACGCTTTGTCGTAATAGTTGAGTAGCAGATCCATTGTGGACGCTAGGTCGCCACTCAAATATTTTTCCCTCGCAGCATTAAAATGTTGGCCGCCGAGTTTTTTTGTTATCCTCGTCATCGCATCGAGAAATTCATTCTGATCGGCGCCACCGTATTCGTTCACCAA